>JBIKJX010000015.1:0-13638 GCA_044360785.1 Limnohabitans sp. | reverse complement strand
CCCCTGTCGAAGCACCAGGGAAAGGCGATATGGCAGTGGGATGGTTGTGTGTTTCAACCTTCATGAGCACATGGTGAAGGGCATTTTCTTTTTCATAAATGCCGCCATGCTTGGCCACAAAACGTTCGACGTTATGTCCAGCCATGATAGAAGCGTTGTCTGAATAAGCGACCACGGTGTGCTGTGGATTTTGCTGATGCGTGTAGCGAATCATGCCAAACAAACTGTGGTCTTTGTCTTCACCATCGATGGTGAATTTGGCATTGAAAATTTTGTGCCGGCAGTGCTCACTGTTGGCCTGCGCAAACATCATCAATTCAACATCCGTGGGATTGCGTCCAAGTTGTTGGAAAGACACCAGCAAATAATCAATTTCATCTTCTGCCAGCGCCAAGCCGAACGATTGGTTGGCTTTGACGAGTGCCTCACGCCCCCCCTTCAACACATCGACATGCAATAAATTTTGAGCCTGTAATTCACGCGTCAGTGCCACCGCTTCGTTGCGGTTTGCAAGGATGGACTCTGTCATGCGGTCATGCAACAAGTCGGCCAATTGCAATTGGGTCTCTACGCTCAATGCATTCAGTGTGGTGGCCGATTTAAATTGCAAGGTGTATTCCACCAAGCGTTCAATCCTTCGGACAGGCAAACCACAATTGTGTGCAATATCTGTGGCTTTCGAGGCCCATGGGGAAACGGTCCCCAAGCGTGGGGATACGATGACCTGCAGTGGGTGTTTTGCATTGTGAGATGAATTGGCCGGCTCACCATAAACAAGGAGTTGTTTGAGGACATCTGCATGGCTGGGTGACAAGTCCTTCTCGGTGGCAACCAAGTGCAAAAATTGACCTTCCAGGGCAGTGACGTCAGGGCACAGTGCCTGCAATTTTGGGAGCAATTGTTGAATTCGAAAGACGCTAAGGGCGTTGCCGCCTTCTAGGATGTGTGTATGCAGGGTCACTGTGCGGCCTTGGAGGCTATTGGGAAAATATCTGAAATACCGCTGACTGGGGTATTTTTCGTGCTTCTATTTTAACCGCCGGATGGCTCATTTTCTGCAAAAACATGCCTGAGATGGGATAATCTGACCCCATGACAATCTCTATCAAAGACGCCAAAGGCGCTGAAGGCATGCGGGTGGCCGGACGGCTGGCTTCCGAAGTTTTGGACTACTTGACACCATTCGTTCAGCCTGGTGTGACCACCAATGAACTCGACCAATTGGCCCATGATTACATGGTCAATGTGCAAGGCAGTATCCCGGCCCCCTTGAATTACCAACCGCCAGGTTACGCGCCCTACCCCAAATCAATTTGCACATCGATCAATCATCAGGTGTGTCATGGCATTCCCAACGATAAAGCACTCAAAAAAGGTGACATCGTCAACATCGACATCACGGTCATCAAAGATGGATGGCATGGCGATACCAGTCGCATGTTCTTGGTCGGTGAGGCATCGATTGCAGCCAAGCGTCTGTGTGCTGTGACCTATGAAGCCATGTGGCATGGCATTGCGCAAGTCAAGCCTGGCGCAAGATTGGGTGACATCGGTTGGGCCATTCAAAAATTTGCAGAAAACCTGGGGTTTTCAATTGTTCGCGAATTTTGTGGCCATGGCATCGGTCAGGTATTTCATGAAGAGCCACAAATTCTCCATTACGGCAGACCAGGTACCTTAGACGAACTCAAAGCGGGCATGACTTTCACCATTGAGCCCATGATCAATGCAGGTAAGCGGGAAATTAAAGAGATGGGCGATGGCTGGACCATTGTGACCAAGGATCGCTCCTTGTCGGCTCAGTGGGAACACACCATCTTGGTGACTGAAACTGGCTACGAAGTCCTCACGCTGTCAGCAGGCAGTCCACCTGTTCCTGATTTCATCAAAGGTTAACCCCATGACGGATGTGTCGGTATTGCGCGATAAATATCGGCAGGAAAAGCTGGCACTCTGGACGCACATTGAAAACAGCAATGCAAGTGGCCGAGGTCTAAAAAGAACCCTGAAGCGGCTGGCCCAATTGGCAGATGTGTTGTTGGTCCAGCTTTGGTCCAATGCGGGTTTTAATCAAGGCGAGGCCTTGATTGGTGTGGGTGGTTTTGGTCGAGGTGAGCTATTTCCATCATCCGATGTCGATGTGTTGGTGTTACTGCCTGATTCGGCCAACACAGAAGAATCGTCAGAACTGAAAGCCAAGCTGGAAATTTTCATTGGCAGTTGCTGGGACAGCGGGCTCGAAATCGGGTCCAGTGTCCGCACCTTGAAAGATTGTTTGATTGAGTCCGAAAAGGACATCACGGTTCAAACTTCTTTACTTGAAAGTCGGTACATCACTGGCGACGCATCCCTTTTTAAAACATTTTGGAATAGCTTCAGCTCAGCGATCGATCCTTATGCATTTTTCGTGGCCAAAACCCTCGAAATGCAGCAGCGACATAACAAGTTTGAAAATACACCCTACTCTCTAGAACCCAATTGCAAAGAATCGCCAGGGGGATTGCGCGACTTGCAAATTATTTTGTGGATCTCAAAGGCTGCAGGCTTGGGAAGTGACTGGGACGACTTGGCTAAAAAAGGTTTGGCGACGCCTCTAGAGGTCAAGCAAATCAAACGCAATGAGGCTGTTCTGAGTTTGATTCGCGCCCGATTGCATTTGTTGGCAAAGCGCAGAGAAGATCGATTGGTTTTCGATTTGCAGCACGCGTTAGCAGATAGCTTTGGCTACCAGGCCAAACGTACGCCAGATGGCAAACACAAGCAAAGAGCCAGTGAAGTACTGATGCGTCAGTACTATTGGGCAGCCAAGGCTGTCACCCAACTGAACCAGATACTGCTGCTCAACATTGAGGCTCATCTTCAGGCCGAACGTGGCGATTTGCGCATTGAAGTTAGGAAAATCAACGACCACTTCAACGACCTCAATGGCTTGATTGATGTTGCGCAAGACGACCTCTATCAGAAACACCCCCATGCCATTTTGGAAACCTTTTTGCTCTTCCAGCAAACACAGGGTGCCAAGGGACTGTCTGCTAAAACATTGCGAGCGCTTTACAACGTTCGCAATGTGATGGATGCTAAATTTCGGCGCGACCCTGTCAATCGCCAAACGTTTCTCAAAATTTTGCAAGAAAACGAAGGCATCACGCATTCAATGCGCTTGATGAACCAAACTTCGGTGTTGGGTCGGTACTTGTGGGTTTTCCGAAATATTGTGGGACAGATGCAGCATGACTTGTTCCATGTGTACACGGTTGATCAGCATATTTTGATGGTTCTTCGGAATGTCAGGCGATTCTTCATTCCAGATCACGCCCACGAATATCCCTTCTGCTCGCAATTGGCTGCTGGCTGGGACAAGCCTTATGTGCTTTACACCGCTGCTTTGTTTCATGACATTGCCAAAGGTAGAGGTGGAGATCATTCACAACTGGGAATGCGTGAAGTTAAGTTGTTTTGTAAGCAACACAACATTTCCTCCGAAGACGCCAAGCTCATTTCCTTTTTGGTAGGTGAACATCTGACCATGAGTCATGTGGCCCAAAAAGAAGATCTGAGTGATCTCGATGTCATTGCAGCTTTTGCCAAACGGGTGGGCAATGAAAGGCGTTTGACCGCCCTCTATTTGCTCACAGTTGCTGATATTCGTGGAACCAGTCCCAAGGTCTGGAATGCCTGGAAAGGCAAGCTGCTAGAAGATTTGTACCGCTACACCCTCAGGGTCCTGGGTGGCAGGGCACCCGATGCCAACGCAGACATTGAAGCCAGAAAGCGCGATGCTCTGATTGAATTGGCACGCCATGCAGAACCCCATGAAGGCCAAAAAGCGCTGTGGGACACTTTGGATGTGGGTTATTTCATGCGGCACGATGCAGGGGAAATTGCGTGGCATGCACGACAACTTTCGCGACATGTCAGCAAACCTCAAACGCCTGATGCCGCAACGGGTGAAGGCAAGTGCATTGTTCGCGCCAGAATTTCACCAGTAGGCGAAGGCCTACAAGTGTTGGTTTACACCGCAGACCAAACTGATTTGTTTGCGCGAATATGTGGTTACTTTGACCAAGCAGGTTTTAGTATTTTGGATGCCAAAATTCACACGGCCAAAAACGGCTACGCCTTGGACACATTTCAGGTGGTGACCTCGCTATTGCCAGAACACTACAGAGAATTAATGACCATGGTTGAATCGGGTCTGGCGGCCACCATCAATAAAAAGGGTGATTTACCGCCGCCAACCAAAGGCAGGGTATCGCGTCGTGTCAAAAACTTCCCAATTGCACCACGTATCACACTGCACCCGGACGAAAAAGCGCAGAGTTGGTTGTTGGGCATTTCAGCCAGCGATCGATTGGGCTTGCTCTACAGTGTGGCATCTGTTCTGGCCAAGCACAGCATCAGTTTGAAATTAGCCAAGATCAGCACATTGGGTGAACGGGTTGAAGACACCTTTTTGATTGAAGGTTCTGCTCTTCAACACAATCGCGAACAAATTGAAATTGAGACCGAGCTCCTGCAAGTACTACAGGCTTGAACTCAAGATTTCTTTCTGGGCGGCAAGCCGGTGTGCTGCGTCAGTATTTGACCTGGCTTAGGCGTTTTTGATTTCAGGCTTCCAGGCGTGCTGTTTTTACGACGCGCACTTTGATAATCATCCGACAGCGGTTGCCAAGTAGGAATGAGATGGTGCTTCCCATTACCGATCAAATCAGACCTGCCCATGGCTTTCAAAGCTTCTCGCAACAAGGGCCAATGTTTGGCATCGTGATACCGCAAGAAAGCTTTGTGCAAGCGGCGCCTTTTTTCGCCCTTCACGACATCCACTTTCTCACTCTCTCGACTGATTTTGCGAAGCGGATTTTTGGCCGTGTGATACATGGCTGTGGCAGTGGCCATGGGACTGGGATAGAAGGTTTGAACTTGGTCAGCTCGAAATCCATTTTTCTTCAGCCAAACGGCCAAATTCATCATGTCTTCGTCACTGGTGCCGGGATGTGCCGCAATGAAGTAAGGCACTAAAAATTGTTTCTTTCCCGCCTCCGCACTGAACTTGTCAAACAGACTTTTAAACCGGTCGTATGTGCCAATGCCTGGCTTCATCATCTTGCTTAAGGGGCCAGACTCTGTGTGTTCAGGGGCAATTTTCAAATAGCCCCCCACATGGTGAGTGACCAATTCTTTGACGTATTCAGGACTTTGAACAGCCAGGTCGTAGCGCAGTCCAGAGCCAATCAAGATTTTCTTGATGCCCTTGAGACTTCGGGCTTTTCTGTACATTTGAATGAGCGGGCCGTGATCTGTCGTCAGGTTGCTGCAAATGCCTGGGTACACGCAACTGGGTTTTCGACAGGCTGATTCAATCTCAGGGCTCTTACAACCCAAGCGGTACATGTTGGCCGTTGGCCCCCCTAAATCTGAGATGACACCTGTAAAGCCTTTGACTTTGTCACGAATGTCTTCAATCTCGCGAAGAACGGAAGCTTCACTGCGACTTTGAATAATGCGGCCTTCGTGTTCAGTAATGGAACAAAACGTACAACCACCAAAACAACCCCGCATGATGTTGACTGAAAACCGAATCATTTCCCATGCAGGGATTTTGGTCGCACCATCGTGCGAGCCATTTTCGTCGGCATAGCTAGGATGCGGACTGCGGGCATAAGGAAGATCAAAAACCGCATCCATTTCGGCTGTCGTCAGGGGAATAGGTGGCGGCGTCATCCAAACATCGCGTGCGGTGTTCCCTTCACCATGGGCTTGAACCAAGCACCTGGCATTGCCAGGGTTGGTTTCTAGGTGCAAGACTCGATTGGCATGGGCGTAAAGAACGGGATCGCTTTTGACCTGTTCATAGCTTGGCAATCGAATCACGCTTAGGTCGCGTGGTGGTACTTTGTGAGTGCCCTTGCCGCGCAGCGCTGGCATGTGTGGACTTGGAACAAACTGAAGTGTCTTGACTGAACTTGGGGGCAAACTTGAAGGATTGGCAGCGTTTTGCACGTCTGCGACCGTTTGTGCTTCCTCTTCCCGCGCACAAGTCGCGCCATTTTCACGAGCCTGATCGGAAATCATCAGGTAGGGATTGATGTGGGCCTCGACATGCCCTGGCGTGTCGACTGTCGTGGAATCAATTTCAAACCAACCTTCGGGGGTTTGTCGACGAACAAATGCTGTACCTCGAACATCCACAATGTCGTGCACCGGAACTTTGGCAGCCAATCGATGGGCTATTTCAACAATGGCACGTTCGGCATTGCCATATAGCAAAAGATCACATTTGCTATCGACAACAATCGATCGTCGGACTTTGTCTGACCAATAATCGTAGTGAGCGATGCGGCGCAAGGAGCCTTCAATACCACCCAAAATGATGGGAACGTCTGGGTAGGCTTCCCGACATCTTTGGCTGTAAACAATGGCAGCACGGTCAGGACGTTTACCGCCAACATCGCCTGGGGTGTAAGCGTCATCAGAGCGAATTTTGCGATCGGCCGTGTAGCGATTGATCATGGAATCCATGTTGCCTGCAGTGACACCCCAAAATAGATTGGGTTTGCCTAACACGCGAAATGGATCGGCGCTTTGCCAATTGGGTTGGGCAATGATGCCAACCCTGAATCCTTGTGCTTCCAACATGCGGCCGATCACGGCCATGCCAAAACTGGGGTGGTCAACATAGGCGTCGCCCGTAACCAAAATGATGTCGCAACTGTCCCAGCCTAATTGAGCCATCTCCGATTGGCTCATGGGCAAGAAAGGTGCTGTGCCAAAGCGAGACGCCCAGAACTTGCGGTAACTGTTCAGGGGTTTTGCTTCACGAGGAAAAAAAGAGACGTCTACAAAGGCGTTCATGGCACACAAATCGATGGATGAGCGTAGTTTAGAGCCTTCGCGGCGCCAACGGGCTCAAAAGGTCTTTATAGAAGGATAATTATGAAATGCCGACCGAGAACAGTTCCTTAAAACGACCCAATTCCAAAATGGAATTGTTCATCGGCTTTACCCTTTTAGCCTTACAAGGGGTCGGTGGCGTCTTAGCGGTAGCGCAACAAGAGCTTGTCGAGCGTCGACAATGGATGAGCAGAGCTCAATTCTTAGAAGAATGGTCTGTTGCACAAATTTTGCCTGGCCCCAACATTGTCAATTTGGCATTGATGCTAGGTCGACAATACTTTGGGATTTCTGGCGCATTAGCGGCTGTGGCTGGCCTGTTGGTCGCCCCCCTCACATTGGTTTTGTTGCTGGCCATTCTGTTTGGCGGTGTGGCCGACAACCCCATCGCTCAAGGCGCTTTAAAGGGCATGGGGGCAGTTTCAGCAGGACTCATCATTGCAACGGGTCTGAAGTTGAGCACCGCCTTCAAACAAAACCCACTGGGATTGCACGCTGCATGGTTACTGGTTTTGGCTGCTTTTGTCAGTGTCGGTTTGTTCAGGCTGCCTTTGTTGTGGGCCCTGACAGCCATCGGCATGACAGGCTGTTGGCTGGCTTATCGTTCGCTGCTAAAAACTGATGCCTTGACTGATGCTGATTCTGGGTCTAGTTCTGGGTCTGATGCAACATGAACCACGTCATTGCCATGAGCCATTTTGATTGGCTTGATTTGCTTTTGCATTTTGGCATGTTGTCACTGCTTTCCTTGGGCGGCACGATTACCACCGCGCCCGAAATGCACCGTTACTTGGTCGATGAAAAAAATTGGCTCACAGACTTTTCTTTTTCTTCTTCCATTGCCCTAGCGCAATCTGCACCAGGACCCAATGTCTTGTTTGTCGCCTTGATGGGTTGGAACATCGGCATCAATGCCGGAGGCGGTATGTCATCCGGTATGACGGCTTGGCTGCTGGGCTTTTTAGGGATTGTGGTCACCATGACAGGCATCATGCTGCCCTCCTCTTTGCTGACCTACTCGGCAACCAAATGGGCGCATCAAAATAGCAATTTGGTGGCAGTGCGCGCTTTCAAATCTGGCATGTCGCCTATTGTGATTGGCTTGTTAATTTCAACAGGGTGGTTGTTAACAGCGGCTCATAACAATTTGGTCAATGATTGGAAACTGTGGCTCCTGACCGCAGTTTCAATGGGACTGATGCTGAAAACGCGGATCCATATTTTGTGGCTCATTGCGGGCGGTGGCTTCATCGGTGCTACAGGCATTTTGTAGACTCAAGATAGGCGTATCGCCTGACGCAAATATTGGGTTAAAAAGTAGCCCGAAAATTAGCCCAATCTTTGCCTGACGGCTTCAAACAGGCACACGCCACTGGCGACCGAGACGTTCAAACTTTCAACAGCGCCTTGCATAGGAATGCTAACGAGCTCGTCGCATGTTTTGCGAGTGAGGTGACGCATGCCTGGGCCCTCGGCGCCCAACACCAAAGCGACCGGCCCCTTCAGATCGACTTGGTAAATGTTCTTAGGGGCATCGCCACTGGTACCTATGGTCCAAATTGAACGTTCTTTGAGTTCACCCAAAGTGCGTGCCAAATTGGTCACCATGAAGTAAGGCACAGTCTCGGCGGCACCGCTGGCCACTTTGGCCACCGTGGCATTGATGCCGGCTGCATGGTCTTTGGGTGCAATGACGGCATGCGCACCCGCACCATCAGCCACCCTCAAACAAGCTCCTAAATTGTGCGGGTCGGTCACACCGTCCAAAACCAGCAACAGGGGTGGCCCCTGCACTTGGTCCAACAAATCATCTAAAGAATGTACCTGAGGTACCGGTTCTACTCTGGCCGCCACACCTTGGTGGCCATGACTGCCCGCCAATTTGGAAAGGCGCATGCCATCGGCTTCAATGAGTCGGACGCCCGATTCTTGAGCACGCTCAATGAACTGACGCATGCGTGCATCACGGCGAGTGGTTTCAAAGTAAATTTCAACGATGGATTGAGGCGCCGTTTTAAGGCGCACACCCACTGCATGGAAACCAAACAATATTTTGGGAGAAGACATGCCCTAATTATCCTTGGGATATGAGTCTTCCGGCTTCCAAGGTCAAGGTTCGATCACATCTTTGGGCTAATTTTTGATCATGCGTGACCAAAATAAGGGTCGTCTGCCGTGCTTTGTTCATGCTCAACATCAAATCCATGATACTTTCACCCGTCTGAGCATCCAAGCTGCCCGTGGGTTCGTCAGCCAAGAGCAATCGGGGTTCGACCACAAATGCCCTTGCCAAGGCGACACGTTGCTGTTCGCCACCACTCAATACCTTTGGGAAATGACGCAGGCGTTCTGCAAGTCCAACTTGAACCAAAATGGATTTGGCCAGATTGGCTGCATTTTGAGTCCCCGCCAACTCCAACGGCAGCATGACATTCTCGAGGGCCGTCAGGTGACCCATCAGTTGAAAGTTTTGAAAAACAAATCCAAGATGCTGCCCACGCCAAGCAGCCCTTTGATCCTCTGTCATTGCAAAAATGTCCTGCCCAGCAAGCGACACATGACCCTGGCTTGGCGTGTCCAAGCCTGCCATGATGGAAAGCAATGTGCTCTTACCAGAACCAGATGCACCCAAAATGGCCACAGTTTCCCCAGCGCCCACCGAGAAATCAATATCGCGCAAAATAGACAGCGGTCCACTGGCATCGCTGACAGTTTTGCTGACGTGGCTAACAGAAATCATTGAACTCAACATGCAAATACCTTTGTGGCAGTACCAACACTTTAACCGGCTATTTTTAAGCGTGTTGTTCGCGGGATTTTGTTGGGTATTTGGCGCCTTTCATTCTTTCGCCAACGCCAACTTGAGCTCGGGTTCCAAAGTCATTCCAGCAGCACCCACTGTTTTAATTGTGGGTGATTCGCTCAGTGCTGAATATGGTTTAACGCGAGGCACAGGCTGGGCTCAACTCATGAGCATGCAGGCGACCGAAGAAAAAATCTCGATGAATCTTGTCAATGCAAGCATCAGTGGCGATACAAGCTCAGGCGGCGTTTCTCGCTTGCCCGCTTTGTTACAACAGCACCGACCACAAATTGTGGTCATTGAGCTGGGCGGCAATGATGCACTCAGGGGCTTGAGCCTTGCCATGACGCAAAGTAATTTAAACAGCATGACCCTTGCAAGTCAAAAAGCAGGCGCACAAGTTCTGCTGGTGGCCATTCAGGTACCACCAAACTATGGCGAAAAATATCGCCAACAAATGGATTTAATTTATGAAAAGGTGGCCAAGGAAACAGGCGCCCAACTTAACCGACAATTTCTAAAGGGGGTTGCAGACAACCCTGATCCTTTGAAGTTTTTTCAAGCAGACAGAATTCATCCCAACGAGGCCGCCCAAACTTTGATGATGAAAAACATTTGGCCACAACTCAAAAAAATGCTGCGGTCTTCATGACAGTTTGGGGTGGATGGTAGCCCAGAAGTTAGGGTCTCATCGTCTGCAGCTTAAGGCGCGGGGTCCGTAGAAGGCAATTGATTCTGAGAGTCTGCCTCTGGTGCGTCTAATTCATCAGGCGCATCCGTTTTGCGCTCTGCCTTGGCTTTCAATTTGTCTTCTTTCTTGCGCTTTTTCGCCAATTCTTTTTGACGTTTTTCGTAGCCGTAATTGGGAGTTGCCAAGATAGTTCTTTCAATGAAATTTCTCCCACTGTATCAGTTTGCTACCCAAGAACTTGTAGCGCCTCAAAAAATCAAGTGCCGCTGTGCAGATTGACTCAAATCGTCGATCAAATCCTGGACATTTTCAAACCCGGTTGAGAACCTGACCAGATGACCCTTTTTCACTTCTGACGGCCAGCTGCTGCGAACGCTTTCTAAGCGATAAGGGACAACCAAACTGACCGGGCCACCCCAGCTGTAACCAATTTTGAAGAGGGACAAACCATCACAAAAAGCATCGACCTTGTCTTGGCTGAATCGAGTATCAAGCATCACACTGAAAAGCCCCGCAGCCAGACCCAATCCGTCCTTCGGTACGCATAAGTTTTTCCAATGGGAGTGACCAGGTGATCCGGGCAAGGCAGGATGTAAAACCTGGATACAGGCTGCTTGATCTTGCCACCATTGCCCAAGTTGTCTGGCGGTTTGATCTTGTGCAGCATAGCGCAGCGGCATGGTGGGCAAAGAGCGCAAGACAGCTTCAACATCATTGGCACCCACACACAAACCCAAGCGCATGTGCGTCAGTTTCATTTTGAGTCCCAAACTGTCGTCACGCGTCATGACGCTGCCCATGAGCACGTCACCACCACCACTTGGGTATTTGGTCAATGCATGGATGGTGAAATCGACACCAAGATCGTTATCCTCAAGCAGCTTGAATGGTTTGAATGCAATCCCGGCTCCCCACGTATTGTCCAATGCAGTCAAAATCGATCGGGCTTTGCAAATTCTGACCATTTCAATCAGATCTGGAAACTCCATGCTGAGTGAACCTGGCGCCTCTAGCCATACCAACTGGGTATTGCTTTGAATTTTGGCCGCCAAATCGGCAGGGTTCATAGCGTCGTAGTAGGTGTGTGAAATACCAAAGGCCTTTAACTCCCCTTCAGCCAATACCTTGTTAGGACCGTAAGCATTGTCTGGAATCAAGACATGGTCACCCGTTTTCAAATTGGTAAATGACACAACTGAAATGGCTGACAAGCCACTGGGTGTTAAAACGCAATGAGAACCCCCTTCGAGGGCGCACAGCCGCTCTTCAAGCGTAAATGTGGTGGGCGTTCCGTGAGTGCCGTAGGTATAGGCCGATTTGTCTTTCCATTCACGCTGACGCATGGCGGCCACGTTGGGAAAGAAAACAGTGGAGGCTTTGAAAACCCCGGGTTGCGGCGCTTGAAATTCCGACGGCGGTGTGTAGCCGTGATGAATCAACTGGGTGCTGAGATGTTCAGCTTGATGATGACTTGCTGAAGCGGAAGGGTGGGATGCATTTTGATCTGTCATCCCGCCATCGTACCTTTAGACTTTCCACTTTTCCATCAATTTTTCGGGATTCAAGCTGTCATAGCCTTCAAAAGGTTGGTGAATCCAGGGGTTGGTGGGCAAATAATCCACAGAGTAATCAGGCTGAAAACCTGACACACCCTTGGTCCAAATGACGGCAGTGCGGAGCTCTGTGATCGGTTTGTAATTGGTCTTGAGCATGTTGACCACTGCATTCAAGGTATGGCCAGAATCTGCCAAGTCATCCACCAACAAAACACGTCCCGCAATTTCACCCTTGGGGGTGGTAATGAAGCGAGCGATGTCCAAATGGCCTTGCACCGTTCCGGCGTCTGCCCGATAAGAGCTGGTGGACATGATGGCCAAAGGCTTGTCAAAAATGCGCGACAGAATATCACCAGGGCGCATGCCACCGCGAGCCAAACACAGGATGGTGTCGAACTCCCAACCGGACTGGTGAACCTTCAAAGCTAATTTTTCAATGAGGTTGTGGTATTCGTCGTAGCTTACGTACAAGTGTTTGCCGTCTTCAGTCAGCATGGGGGTTCTCCAAGTTAATGTTTCTGCACGCAAGGTGCGTAGAAATGAAAGTTAAAGGGGGGCCAAAAAGGGGTGGTGCATCAAGATGGTGTGATCACGATCAGGGCTGGTTGAAACCATGTGGATTGGAACGCCCGTGACATGTTCGATGCGTTGTAAATACAAACGGGCATTGACCGGCAATTTGTCAAACTGCGTGACACCCACTGTGCTGTCAGTCCAGCCCTCAATGGTTTCGTAGATGGGTTTGCATCTTGCAATGTCATCAGCGCCCATCGGCAGAATATCCACAATTTCGCCGTCCAATTCATAACCGGTGCAGAGTTGCAATTCTTTCAAGCCATCCAACACATCGAGCTTGGTAATGCACAAACCAGAAAGACCATTGACTTGCGCGCTGCGCTTGAGCAGCGCTGCATCAAACCAACCACATCGGCGGCTGCGTCCCGTGGTCACGCCTTTTTCTGCGCCCACAGTGCTCATGTGCCAACCCGGAGTACCTTCTTTTTCCCACTCCAGCTCGGTTGGGAAAGGGCCACCACCCACACGGGTGCAATAAGCTTTGGTAATACCGAGTACATAGTGCAACATGCCTGGGCCTACACCAGAGCCCGCTGCAGCATTGCCGGCGACACAATTGCTTGATGTCACATAGGGGTAGGTGCCATGATCGACGTCTAACAGCGTGCCTTGTGCACCTTCAAACAACAAATTGGCACCCAGGCGATGGGCATCATTGAGTTCCCGCGACACATCGGCCATCATGGGTTTCAACAACTCCGCATGGGCCATGGCCTCGTTGTAGACCACATCGAACTGAACTTCGCCATTGAGGATGTAAGGTTTCAGTGCATCGCCAAACGTGAATTTCTCTGAGCCCAAATAAGTCTTTAAAACATGGTTGTGCAAATCTAAAAGTTCTTTGAGCTTGTGTGCAAAGCGTTCGGGATATTTCAGATCTTGAACGCGCAAAGCTCGACGCGCAATCTTGTCTTCGTAGGCAGGGCCAATGCCGCGACCGGTTGTACCAATTTTTTCAGTCCCCCCCTGCTCACGAGCAGCTTCACGCGCAACGTCTAAGGCCGCATGGAAAGGCAGAATCAAGGGGCAGGCCTCGCTGATGCGCAAGCGCGAACGAACTTCAACGCCAGCTTTTTCTAAGCCTGCAATTTCTTCAAAGAGTTTGCCCGCAGACAAAACCA
>JBIKJX010000231.1:0-3869 GCA_044360785.1 Limnohabitans sp. | reverse complement strand
AAGAAAAATCCTGGTCGTTTGAACTATGGCTCGGCTGGTAGCGGAACATCGCACCACTTGGCGGGTGAATTGTTCAAGCTGCAAACACAAACCTTTATAACGCACATTCCTTACCGTGGTGCGGGCCCTGCATTGCAAGATTTGATTGCAGGCAATGTCGACATGATGTTTGATGGCTTGGGTTCCTCAGCCGCACACATCAAGGGCGGCAGAATCAAAGCTTTGATGGTGTCGGGAAGCAAGCGCAACCCTGCATTCCCCGATGTGCCATGCTCTTCTGAAGTGGGCCTGCCCGATTACACGGTCAGCACTTGGTACGGCGTTTGGGCGCCCAAAGGCATCCCTGCAGATGCCCAAGCGCGTGCCACCGATGAAATTCGCAAGGCTTGTCAAACCGACGAAGCCAAAGCGATTTGGACGGCGCAAGGTGCCGAATTCCCCAATTTGGCGGGCGCACAATTTGATGCATTCATCAAAACCGAATTGCGTAAATGGAGCCAGGTGGTGAAAGCCTCTGGCGCAAAACTGGATTGAAGATGGCCCAAGAGAATTTGTTTGCAGCGCTGCGAGCTGTTTTTCCTGCAAACTTAGATTCAGTTGCAGTTGAAACCGACCAAGGACTGAACTACACATGGCGTGATTTAGATCGGGCCAGTGCCATGATGGCCAACTTGCTCGACAGCTTGAAACTGCCAAAAGGCAGCCGCATCGCTGTTCAAGTTGAAAAGTCAGTTGAAGCCATGGTGCTTTATTTGGCAACGCTGCGAGCAGGCTATGTGTTTCTGCCTTTGAATACAGCCTATCAAAGTGCAGAAATTGAATACTTCATCGGCAATGCCGAGCCTGCTGTGGTGGTCTGTTCAGGTGCTAATTTTGGGTGGGTGAGCAAAATTGCATTCAAGTCGGGCACGCAGCATGTGTTCACCTTGAATGATGACCGAACTGGCACCTTGCTAGAGCGTGCTGTGCATCACAAAGAGACACACAAAATTGCTGTCAAAAATGCTGACGACTTGGCTGCCATTTTGTACACCAGTGGCACAACAGGTCGCAGCAAGGGCGCCATGCTGACGCATGGCAACATGCTGAGCAATGCCAAAACACTCCAAACGTATTGGGGCTGGAAAAAGGGCGATGTGCTGATTCACGCTTTGCCTATCTTCCATGTGCATGGTTTGTTTGTGGCCATTCATGGTGCGCTCATCAATGGCAGCAAGATGATTTGGCTGGCCAAGTTCGATCCCAAGTTTGTGATTGCCAAAATGCCCGAGGCGACGGTGTTCATGGGTGTGCCGACGCTTTATGTGCGCATGCTTCAAGAGCCCTCGCTCAGCAAAGAATCTGCGCGCAATATGCGTCTGTTCATTGCTGGCTCTGCGCCTTTGTTAATTGAAACTTTCAATGAGTGGCAAATGCGGACAGGGCATACCATTTTGGAGCGATATGGCATGAGTGAAACCGTCATGCTGACCTCCAATCCTTTTGCGGCTGACAAGCGACATGGCGGCCAGTCTGAGCGGCGAGGAGGCACCGTTGGTTTTCCTTTACCTGGGGTGAAGCTGCGCGTTCAAGGTGATGATGGCAAGGCATTGCCTGTTGGCGAAATTGGCAATATTCAGGTGAAGGGCCCGAATGTCTTTCAAGCTTATTGGCGCATGCCCGAGAAAACAAAAGAAGAATTTACCGCAGATGGTTTTTTTAAAACAGGCGATGTTGGAAAGTATGACGAGCGCGGCTACGTCACCATCGTTGGGCGAAGCAAAGACCTCATCATCAGTGGCGGTTACAACGTGTACCCTGCAGAAATTGAGGGCTACATCAATGAAATACCTGGCGTCGCAGAAAGCGCACTCGTGGGCGTTCCCCATCCAGATTTTGGCGAGGTGGGTGTGGCCATCGTCATTGCCAAGCCTGGCGCGCAATTGAACGCCAATGCCATTGTTGCCACACTGAAATCACAGTTGGCCAACTTCAAAATACCCAAGAAGTGTTTCGTGGTCGATGAACTACCTCGAAACACCATGGGAAAAGTTCAGAAAAATTTATTGCGCGATCAGCACAAAAATTTATTCTCAGCGTAATACCAGCACGGGGACATGACAGTGCGTTAGCACTTGTTGTGTCTCACTGCCCAGCAACAATCGTTTGATGCCCTTGCGGCCGTGTGAGGCCATCACCACCAAGTCTGCTTTTTGTTTTTTGGCAGCGGCAATGATGGCGTCAGACACGACATCGGAGCGGCTGACCACGGCTTTGGCCTTGACTCCTTTTGCCTCCGCCATTTTTTTGACGAGGTCGACGGCTGCTTGCGCATCGTTTGCCCATTGGGTTTCAATCCGTGCCACATCTTTGGCGTTCATTGGAATGCTGCCTTCAAAGTAAGCCATAGGGTAACGCGGAACCACTTTCAATGCGATCAGTTCAGCACCGCAAGTGGCTGCCAAGCCAATGGCGTCCACCACGGCTTTTTTTGAAAGTGCAGAGCCGTCTGTGGCCACAAGAATTCGTTTGTACATGGTGTGCTCCTTGAGTGAATGAGTCACTCAAGCTTAAGACTCTGAATTTCACACACCTTGATCTGGATCAAGTTTTGTGCAGGCGGGCTGCCTTATCTTCAAGCCATGCCGAATCAAGCATTTTTTTCAGACGCAGACATAGACGTAGACTTAGACGCTCTAGCATCCAACTGGTCATTGCTTGACCACGTTCAGGAGTGGTCTGATTTCAGCCAGCCGAATCCGCAGCATGCACATCAGTGGACTTCCAGCGTGGTTTTCCAGGGCATGCATTGCACGGCCTGCGCCATCAACATTGAGGAAGCTTTGCTGTCTGTGCCTGGCGTCAAGTCTGCACAAATCAGTGCTGCCAGCCACCGAGGGAGGGTGGTGTGGTCCGACGATCAAACACAACCCTCCGATTGGATGAAAGCCGTTGCCAAGTTGGGTTATCGCACCGTACCCGCCAACGATGCGGTAGCCAACGAAATTAGACGAGAAGACGCTCGAAAAATGCTGTGGCGTCTGGGCGTTGCGGGCCTTTGCATGATGCAAGTCATGATGTATGCCACCCCTGTTTACTTCAGTGAGCCGAATGACATGGCGCCAGACATGGTGCAGCTACTTCGCTGGGCATCTTGGGTTCTGTCATTGCCTGTTTTGTTTTTTTCTTGCATGCCATTTTTCAAAGCTGCGTTGCATGACTTGAAGCAAAGAAAAATCAGCATGGATTTGCCCGTCACCATTGGCATGCTGGTGACTTTTGTGGTGAGTACTTTGGGTACTTTTGAACCCAGGGGGCCCTTTGGTGAGGAAGTTTATTTTGACTCGTTCACCATGTTTGTTTTTTTCTTGCTCACAGGCAGATGGTTAGAACTCAGATTGCGTGACAAAACGGCTGGGGCACTTGAGGCGGTCATGAACCGATTGCCCGATGCCGTTCATCGGAAAAATTCAGAAGGTCAATGGGAAGTGACCACCTTGCGACATTTGCGCGTGCAAGATGTGATTCAAGTGCGATCAGGCGAAGCATTTGCAGCCGATGCACAAATTGTCCATGGTGAAACGCAAGTGGACGAAGCGCTGTTGACTGGGGAATCCAGGCCCCTTGCAAGAGGTGTTGGCGAGCAAGTCATGGCCGGCAGTATGAATTTAACAGCCACGGTTCAAGCCAAAGTGATTGCACTAGGCCAACAAACTCGATTTGGTCAAATGGTGGCCCTCATGGAAAGCGCCTCAGTCTCAAAGCCCAGCATGGCTTTGTTGGCAGATCGCGTGGCCAAACCTTTCTTATGGGCGGTATTGATCATGGCGGCATTGGCTGCCGCGTGGGGTTGGCAAAGCAGTCCCTCACATGCCTTGATGGTGGCCGGG
>JBIKJX010000323.1:0-2982 GCA_044360785.1 Limnohabitans sp. | reverse complement strand
GCCAAAGATTGATTGGCCAGTTCGAGCGAATACGCATTGTTCAGCATCCATGCACCCGTTCCGCCAGTTTTCACATAAGCCGCCTTCAGTGCGGCATAGTCAAAGGCCTGTTCGCCTTGATAAAAATCGCGTGATGCACCTGTTGCACCTTCAACGGTGTGTACATAAGCCAAGTTAAGTGTGCCCAAAAATTGCGCGACATGTTCAAACAAAGGTTGCGGTTCTTCATCGCTTGCGTCATTGACGGGCGTGACCGGTGAAATTCTGATGGCACATTGGGGGCTCCCAACTTCTTCACACACAGCCGTCATCACCTCTTTTAAAAAGCGTGTGCGGTTTTCAATGCTGCCACCATACGCATCGGTTCGAAGATTGCTACCTGTGCGCAAAAACTGATCAATCAAATAACCATTGGCAGCATGGACTTCAATGCCATCAAAACCGGCCTCGATGGCGTTGCGTGTGGCTTTTCTGTAGTCGGCCACAATGCCTGTGATTTCTTCAAGCGTCAGCGCACGCGGCTCAGAGGTGGGCATGAAGGTTGGCACGCCGTCAATCAGTTGGACAGTTTTGGTTTTTGCAATGAGCGCGGAAGGCGCAACAGGCGCTTTGCCTTCTGGCTGAAAGCAGTGATGTGACACGCGACCAACATGCCAGAGTTGCATGACGATTTTTCCACCCTGCGCGTGCACGGCCGCCGTGACGTTTTTCCATGCGGCCACTTGTTCTTGTGACCAGATGCCAGGGACATCGGCATAGCCTTGACCTTGATGGCTGATGGCGGTTGCTTCTGTGATGATGAGGCCCGCGCCCGTTGCAGGGTTGGCGCGTTGCGCATAGTATTCAACCATCAGGGCGTTTGCCAAAGCATGAGGTGCTCGGTTGCGAGTCAGTGGTGCCATCACAATGCGTGACGCAAGTTCAAGATGGCCTGCTTGGCAAGGATCAAATAAAGTTTTCATGAATCAAAATATTCGATGGATGACAGCCTTGGGCTTGTCGGTTTGTATTTCAATGGCGGCCGCAGTTTCTTTGGGAATGACGCGGTTTGCCTATGCGCTTTTGTTGCCACCCATGCGTGACGACTTGTTGTGGAGCTACACCTTAGCAGGTGCCATGAACACTTTCAATGCGGTAGGTTATTTGGTTGGCGCTTTGTTGACGCCTTTGGTTTTGCGGCATTGGGGTGCGGTTCGAGTTCTGATCTGGGGTGCCTTGTCAGCGACCTTGTTCATGGCCTTGACGGGCTTTTTGGTGGACACTTCAGCCTTGTTGTTGCAGCGCTTTTTGGCGGGCGTTGCCAGTGCCGCCGTGTTTGTCTCTGGCGGTTTGCTCGCTGCTAGATTGGGTGCACAAATACCGTCGCAATCGGGCTTGTTATTGGGCGTTTATTACGGCGGGACAGGCTGGGGCATTGTTTTGTCTGCCTTGACGGTTCCCGCCACGTTGAGCTGGGCTCAAGCGCAAGCGATTCAACATCCGTGGTCGTGGGCTTGGTGGTCTTTGGCGGGGCTTTGTTTGGTATTGACGCTTTTGCTAGTTCTGATTCGGTTGCCTTTGAATCGATGGGCACCAGAAGCGCCTAAGCCAATTCAAACAACAACAGGCAATGCACGCTCGCATTCTTCTCATTTGCGCCAGTGGTTTTTTGCTTTGCTGGGCTATGGTTGCTTTGGAGTGGGCTATATCGGTTACATGACCTTTGTGGTTGCGTTGTTGCGAGAGCAAGGCGCTACGCCGTCCGACATTACTTTGTTTTATGCACTGCTCGGTGTTGCTGTGGTTGTGTCATCCAGGGTCTGGGCGGGTTTGTTGAATCACTACCGAGGTGGCCAAGCGCTCTCTATCTTGAATGGCTTGTTGAGCGTGGCAACTGTCATTCCAGCCTTAACCTCTGCATGGCCGCTGATGATATTGTCAGGTTTGATTTTTGGTGTGGTATTTTTGTCGCTGGTTGCCTCGACGACGGCCATGGTCAAGCACAATTTGGCACCCGAACAGTGGGCCGCGGGCATCAGTGTCTTTACGGTAATTTTTGCGCTAGGCCAAATTGTGGGCCCAGTGGTGGTGGGCTGGATTGCTGATGGTGACGGCGGTTTACAGCGCGGTTTGTTGTTTTCTTCGCTGGCCCTTCTGTTGGGCGCTGTCCTTGCGTGGCAACAAAAACCACTGACTGAAAAGCCAATGGCTTAGACATCGTAACCAGGATTTTCACGGTCTAGTTTTCTCAGCAACGACGGCCAAACAAATGCACCGCCAAGCCCACCGGTTTGTACCTTCATGGCGTGGGACACACCATTCAAAATGTTTGGATTCACTTGGATCAAATCGCTGTCCTGTGTTTGTCCCGACAAGGCATCTAGTTGAATTTTGCAAGTGCTTTCAAAAATGTACATTTGCAAAAAGGCATCGGCAATCGTTTTCCCCGCCGTCAGTAAACCGTGGTTGCGAAGCATTAAATAATTTGCTTCGCCAAGATTCATGATCAGACGCGCCTTCTCTTCATCACGGATGGCAACGCCTTCATAGTCGTGATAAGCCAGCGAGCTCAACACAAAGGTGCTTTGTTGGCTGATGGCCAAGACGCCGTGCTTTTGCGCGCTGACAGCAACACCCGCTCGGGTGTGAGTGTGTAGAACGCAGCCAATGTCAGGACGAGCTTCGTGCACGGCGCTGTGAATCACAAAGCCTGCAGGATTAACGGGGTGTACATTGTCAGGGTCCAGCTTTTGACATTGCATATCAACCTTCACCAAGCTGGATGCGGTAATTTCATCAAACATCAAGCCATATGGATTGATCAAGAATTGATGCGCTTCACCCGCAACTGTCGGGGGTAGTTTGGCGCTGATGTGTGTAAACACCAAATCGCTCCAACCGTACAGTGCGACCAGTCGATAACAGGCGGCCAAGCTCACGCGAAGCGCCCATTCGTCGGGATGAAAATTTGCAGGGCATGGCGGTGGTGTTTTCATGGCGATT
>JBIKJX010000230.1:0-3870 GCA_044360785.1 Limnohabitans sp. | reverse complement strand
GCAGGCCATCAACTTGTTTTAGGCCATCCAGCGTTTTGAGAAAAAGTTTTTCATCTCTGACCAACAGATCGCTACCCTGAACCAGCGACAAACCCAAATAGCGAGCCAAGTAGGCTTGCTCAAAATAAGTTTCGTTGTAAGGGCCGGGCGTGAGCAGTGCAATGTGCGCTTGCATGCCAGCTTGAGTCCGCAACTTCAACGCATTGACAAACGATCGATACGAGGCAGCCAAACCTTCTACCGACATGGCCTCAAAGGCACTGGAAAATTGATTGGAAATGATTTGCCTGTTTTCCAACAAATAACCCAAACCCGATGGCGCTTGCGTTCTTTGCGACAACAGCCACCAACAGCCATCGGGTCCTTTGACCAAGTCGAAGGCCGCTAAATTGAGGTAACGGCCGCCAACAGGTGCGCTGCCATGCATGGCATGCAAATAGCCTGGGTGACCTTGCACCAAGGCATAAGGCAAAGCGCCTTGTTTTAAAAGGTGCTGCATGCCGTAGACATCCGACATGATGCCTTCAAGAAGTCGCATGCGCTGCACCACACCGGTTTGAATTTGTTGCCAATCTTGACGGGTCAATATCAGGGGCAACAAATCAAGGGACCAAGGGCGCTGGGGTTGGTCAGCGTTGGCATAAACGTTGTAGGTCATGCCGTTGTCACGCACCTGCTTGACCATGGTTTCGTGTCGTGCCGGTAGGCTTTGGATGCCTGTGGAGCCGAGGTGCGACAAAAACGCTGCCCAATGGGGTGTCAGTTGTGTGCTTTTTAGCGCCGAGCCTATCGCTGGGCCTGCTGCTTCTTCCGATAAGGCGCTGACACCGCCACGCAACTCATCCCAATGACCCGCAGGCGCGACATCGACCGCGCGCAAAAAATCTCGCGTGGCTGTCGCTTGTTGCGTAGGCTCATTGGCAATGTCAATGGATTGAGATTGCGATTGAGATGACGATTCAGATTGCACAGCGGATGAGGAGGTGTTGTTAAATTCCACAATGCATGAATTGTCGCCTCATCTTGGCTTTCGCAAATCCAAAGTCCAAGGAAATTCTGGACTCGCCGCCAATTCGATGTTGGCCGCTGGCATGGGCATGCGACCAGGCGTGTGTCCCATCCTAAAAAATCGAGCCAGTCGACGGCTTTCGGCCTCATAGGCGTTGACCGGCAAGGTGTCGTAGTTGCGACCACCCGGGTGTGCCACATGGTATTGTGCGCCGCCAATAGATCGTTTCATCCAAGTGTCTAAAACATCGATGGTCAGCGGTGCGTCGACGCCAATACTGGGGTGCAAAGAAGAGGGCGGGTTCCAGGCTTTGTAGCGAACGCTGGCGACGTACTCGCCCGCAGTGCCTGTGGGTTGTAGCGGCAAGGCTTGACCGTTGATGGTTACGGTGTAACGACTTGGGTTCATGCCCGTGACATGAACTTCTAAGCGCTCCAAAGAAGAATCCACATACCTGGCCGTGCCACCCGATGTACTTTCCTCACCCATCACATGCCAAGGTTCTAGGGCATTGCGCAGGGTCACTTGGATGGCATCGATACAAAATTCGCCCACTCTGGGAAACCTAAATTCAAAGTGCGGTGCGAACCAGGCGGGATCAAAGTGAAAACCTGCATCGCCCAGTTCAGTCAGGACATCGTCAAAATCCATTTTGACAAAGGTTGGTAACATGAAACGATCGTGCAATGCGGTACCCCATCGGGTTACCGGCGCTGTATAGTTTTGATCCCAAAACCTGGCCACCAGTGCACGCAGCAGCAGTTGTTGAACCACGCTCATGCGGGCGTGAGGCGGCATTTCAAAAGCCCTCAATTCAAGCAAACCCAAACGTCCTGTGGCCGAATCTGGCGAGTACATTTTGTCAATGCAAAACTCGCTTCGGTGCGTGTTGCCCGTCATGTCTACCAAAATGTTTCGAAGACTGCGGTCGACTAACCAAGGCGGCATACTTTGCCCATGAATTTGTCGATTGCGAACAATTTCTCGTAGGGCTATTTCGAGTTCATAAACTTGGTCATTGCGTGCTTCGTCCACGCGCGGGGCTTGACTGGTTGGGCCGATGAACATGCCACTGAACAAATAGCTGAGGCTGGGGTGGTTGTGCCAATACAGCAACAAACTTGCCAGCAATTCAGGACGTCGCAAGAACGGACTGTCTTCAGGTGACGCACCACCCATGACCACGTGATTCCCACCGCCTGTCCCGGTGTGCCGCCCATCGGTCATGAATTTTTCTGCACTCAGCCGCGTTTCAAAAGCCGCTTGGTATAAAAATTCTGTGTGTTCGACTACCTCTTTCCAATTGCTGGCAGGGTGAATGTTGACTTCAATCACACCGGGGTCAGGCGTTACTTGCAAAAGCTTCAACCTGGGATCTCGTGGTGGGGGGTATCCCTCCAACACAATGGGTATGTTCAGTTGTTTTGCAGTCGCTTCAATGGCACTCAACAAGTGGAGGTAGTCTTCGACACGCTGAAGGGGTGGCATGAACACATACATCACGCCTTGCTTGTTTTTGTCAGACGCAGCCTCTTTAAGCGGGACAGGACCATTGGCGCGACGTGGGTCTCTGATTTCGATGCACAAAGCGGTTCGAACTGTCGATGCGTCAGATTTGAACTTTGTGGGTTCCGATGCTTTCGATGCTTGACCGGGTTGCTGAATTTTGGGGGGCAATGCAGGGCGCGCCTGAGACTTCAAGCTGGGCAAGGGACCTCTGGCTGCAAAGGGATCTTGATCGATCAAAATTTGACGGTCATGGGGTGCTGACCATGGCAGTGAATCTAGCGGCAAACGCCATCCCATGGCCGAGTCACCAGGCGTTAAATACAAACGTTCATCGCGCACAAACCATTTGCCACTTTGCCAAGTGATCTTATCTTGCACACCTGTGTCGATGGCTTGCAATGGCAACAAAAAACCGATCTCTTGTTCTAAGCCTTGAGAGAAGACCCGGTGTAATCTGGCCCGCTCTAGCTCGTCATCGAGTCGAGCATCAAAGGGATCGACATTCACAGGCAAGCGACGTTCACGCCACAGGTAGTACCAAGTGTCCTCATAAGCTGGCGTGATGTTGTCGGTGGACACACCCAATTGAATGGCCAAGGTATTGATAAACCTGTTGGCATCGCTGGCGGTGTACCGATGCGATACGCGCTCATCGGCAAACAGGGCAGGGTCTTGCCAACAAGCTTGTCCGTCTGCTCGCCAGTAGATACTGAGCGCCCAACGCGGCAATTGTTCACCCGGGTACCATTTGCCTTGACCAAAATGCAAGAAGCCGCCCTGGCCATACCGTGTGCGAAGTTTGTGAACAAGTTCGGTTGCCAAGCCTCGTTTGGTAGGGCCTAAGGCATCGGTGTTCCATTCCGGCGCATCTCTGTTTTCTGTGGCCACAAAGGTGGGTTCACCCCCCATGGTCAGGCGAACATCGCCTTCCATCAGTTGTGCGTCGACTTGATCACCCAAGGCCAAGACTTCTGCCCACTGTTCTTCTGAGTAAGGCTTGGTCACACGCGGCGATTCATGGATGCGTGTGATCGACATTTCGTGACTGAATTCAACTTCGGCTTCATCCATCAAGCCTTCAATGGGCGCCGCGCCAGAAGGTTGCGGCGTGCATGCCAAAGGTATGTGGCCTTCACCTGCCAGCAGACCCGAAGTGGGGTCGAGTCCAATCCAACCTGCACCTGGTAAATAAACTTCGCACCAGGCGTGCAAATCGGTGAAGTCGACGTCGGTGCCGCTTGGACCTTCAAGCGATTTGACATCGGGTGTCAGTTGAATCAAATAGCCTGAGACAAAACGCGCAGCCAAGCCCATGTGCCGCAAAAGTTGCACCAAAAGCCATGCGGAGTCAC
>JBIKJX010000229.1:0-3873 GCA_044360785.1 Limnohabitans sp. | reverse complement strand
TTCCAGTGCTGGCAATGAAGTCAGAGCTGGCAGCATTGGCAAAGTGGTGCCCGGTTATCAAGCGCAAATTGTGGATGAAAACATGAAGCCCGTAGCGCCAGGCACCGTCGGACGCTTGGCGGTTCGGGGCCCAACAGGCTGTCGTTATTTAGACGACCCAAGGCAAAAAGACTATGTCAAGGATGGCTGGAATTTGCCTGGCGATACGTTTGTGATGGACGCCGATGGTTACTTCAGTTACCAAGCTCGCAACGACGACATGATTATCTCGGCGGGTTACAACATTGCGGGGCCAGAAGTTGAAAGCGCACTTTTGCAGCATCCTGCTGTGGCCGAATGTGGCGTGGTGGGTGCTAATGATCTTGAGCGTGGACAAGTGGTGATGGCCTTTGTGGTTTTGAAGTCTGGCAACACGGGCTCACCGGCACTGGAAAAAGAAATTCAAGAGTTTGTGAAGCAAACCATTGCACCCTTCAAATATCCAAGGCGTGTGGTTTTTTGTGAAGCATTGCCCCGCACCGAAACAGGCAAGTTGCAGCGCTTTAAATTGCGTCAACAAGCCCTGGCCTTTCATTCAGAAGCATAAGGAGCAGACCCATGTCTCAAGAAATTTTGCGAGTCCTTCAGCCCGAAGGGTGGGCGCCTGCCAAAGGCTATGCCAACGGCATTGCTGCGCGTGGCGAAATGATTTTTGTCGCGGGCATGATTGGCTGGAACGGTCAGTGTCAGTTTGAAACCGACGATTTTGTGGGGCAGTGCAAGCAAGCGTTGCAAAACATTGTGGCAACTTTGGCCTGCGCGGGTGCGGGCCCAGAACACATGGCCCGCATGACTTGGTATGTGAAAGACAAAAAAGAATATGTGGCCCGAGGTCGCGAGTTGGGCAAGGTTTACCAAGAAGTGATGGGCAAAAATTATCCGGCCATGACTTTGGTGCAAGTGGCCGATTTGGTGGAAGACCGTGCCTTGGTTGAAATTGAGGTCACGGCGGTAAAACCCTGAAACTCTGAAACCCTGAAACCCCGGAACGCTAAGGCAATCTCAAAATACTAGACAATGCACGTTCTATCTTCATAGGGAGTTTGCATGGCTTGGCTCATTTTGGGATTGGTTTTGTTTTTAGGCGCACACTCAGTTCGCATTTTTGCAGACGACTGGCGGTCACGAACCATCGAGGCTTGGGGCGAAAAAGCTTTCAAGGGTGTTTATGCCCTTGTTTCTTTGGCCGGTTTTTATGCCCTCATTGTGGGCTACAGCGAAGTCAGAATGCAGCCCCTTGTGATCTGGCAACCCCCCATCGCCACCCGTCATGTCAGTGTGCTGCTCATGTTGTTGGCCAGTATTTTGTTGGTTGCAACTTACATTCCAGGCAACTTTTTCAAGGTGCGCATGGGGCATCCCATGATTTTGTCGGTCAAGGTTTGGGCCTTGGCGCATTTGCTGTCCAACGGCAATTTGGCTGACCTGATTTTGTTTGGTACTTTTTTGCTGTGGTCTGTCTTGATTTTCAAAACATCCCGATCGCGTGACCGTGCTGTAGCTGCTGCGCAGACCATGGACGAACAACTGCAGGCACCCCAACCCAAAATGACAGCCACCCTGGCGGCCGTTGTGCTTGGCGCGTTGCTGTGGGCCAGTATCACCTTTCATTTGCATGCGCTTGTTGTGGGTATCTCGCCCATGGGTCGCTAAGGAATTGATATGCCAGTAATTTCAGTCACATTGCTCCCCGGCTATCCACAAGATGCGCAACAGCGCTTGGTTCAGCGCTTGGCGCATACCGCCAGGTCGGTTATTGATGCCAGCGACGCGGGTACCACCGTGTTTGTACAAGAGGTCAGCGCCTATCGCCGAGATGGCAAGGTGTTTTCCAGTGGCGGGCCAGTGTTGCCCGAGGCCAGTCAGCGAGTGGCTGATTTTTTAGACTGTATGGCGGCCCGAAACTTAGAAGCTGCACAGACTTTCTTGGCGCCAGACTTTGAAATGGTTTTCCCAGGTGGCGAAACCATGCGCCAACTGACCGAGTTGTTGGCTTGGGCTGGTCCCCGTTATCAAAAGGTTTGGAAAACCAATATGAGCTTTGACGAGTCATGGCAAGGCGACAAAACAGTGGTGTATTGCCGCGGCATGTTGAATGGCGTTTGGCTTGATGGCACTGAGTTCAAAGACATTCGGTTCATCGATCGTTTTGAACTCATCAAGGGCCAACTCCAGCGCCAAGATGTGTGGAACGATTTGGCAGAAATACGCGCTAAACGCTGATTGCCAAGAACGTCTATCGCTTGCACAATCTTCTTATGAGCACACAAGACCTCTCCGCCCCTGATACAGACGTCCCTAGCATTTGGTTTGATGGTTTTGAAAAACGTCAATTCAATGTCAATGGGGTGGTGGTGTGTGCCCGAATTTCTGCCAATTGGCTGTCTCAGTTGGACAAGCCGGTTTTGGTGTTGTTGCACGGATTTCCGCAAACCCATGTCATGTGGCACCGTGTCGCGCAGGCCTTGAAAAATGACTACCGATTGGTTTTGCCCGATCTGCGGGGTTATGGCGACTCGTCGCATGTGCCAGGTCTGCCAGACCACAGCAATTACAGCAAACGCGCCATGGCGCAAGATGTGCTGGGTTTGTTAGACCAACTCAATGTGGACGATTTCTTTTTGTGTGGCCACGACCGCGGCGGTCGTGTGGCGCACCGCTTGGCAATCGATTCGCCTGCGCGCGTTTTGCGCATGTGTGTGCTCGATATCGCACCCACATTGGACATGTACAAGCGCACCGACATGGACTTTGCGCGCGCTTACTACCACTGGTTCCACCTCATTCAACCCAGTCCCTTGCCCGAGAAAATGATCGGCGGCAATGTGCTGCATTACTTGCATGCCAAACTGGGCGGTTGGGGTTCTGCAGGCACATCATTCATCGAGCCCGAGGCCATGACGGAATATGAACGCAGCCTCACCTTGCCACCAGAGCAGGCTGGCGATTTGATGCCAGCCGTTCATACGGCTTGTGAAGACTACCGGGCCAGTGCCAGCATTGACCTGGTTCACGATCAAGAAAGCCGCGACCAAGGTCAAAAAATAAAATGCGACTTATTGGTTCTTTGGGGCGAGCGTGGTGTGGTTCACAAAATGTTCAAGCCACTGGCTTTGTGGCAAGCGCAATGTGAAGGCCAAGTCTCGGGACAGGTGGTGGCTTCGGGTCATTTCATTCCTGAAGAGTTGCCCGAAGTCACTGTCGAAGCCTTGAAAGCATTCATGGTTTGAGTTTTCAGCTCAATTAGCACCACAACATTTTTTGTATTTTTTGCCGCTGCCGCAACTGCAGATAGCGTTGCGACCTGGCGTGGCTTCCTTGATGACTTGTGTCACACGCGGGCCAATGCTGCGCCAAATTTCGCGCAAGTCGTAAACCGCCCACAGCGCTTCGCCATAGGTATTCAGTCGAGATTCGCTGACACTCAAAGGGCCGTCTTCACTGAGTGCTGAGAGGGTGGGCTCATCGGTATCGTCTTCTGTCAAAGCCACGATGGCTTCCAATGCTGTGTCGTGCCACTGCGCGGCTTCTTTGTCTTTAGGTACAGTCCATTCGTCAGGCCAGTTTTCGACGGCAAACATAAAGCCCAACGCCCAAACTTGCGCAAAGGCTGGAATTTCTTCGCTGTCAATTTCGGCGCGTTCTTCGGGGGGTAAGCTGGCAATGGCACCGCGCACGTCCATCACCTCAGGCGCATAGGCGCTGTCTTCGTCGAGTGCTTTAATTTCGGTGTCGAGAGCTATCTTGACTTCGTCATAGCGCTGTTGCCACAGACTCAAAAATTTGACCTTTTGCGTCTCGTCCGTAAAGCCTGCGCCCTCATCATCAAGGCCC
>JBIKJX010000228.1:0-3905 GCA_044360785.1 Limnohabitans sp. | reverse complement strand
CTTCAACGCCTTCCGCAGACACCAGTACCACTTCGGCCTCAGCAGCCTGTGGCACATCATGCGCATGCCACTGAGAACTGCTCAATGAACTTGAAACTACGCCATTACTTTTTGACGGGCATGCTGGTTTGGTTGCCCATGGGTGTCACCGTATGGTTGCTGACATGGTTGGTCGGCATCATGGACGGCATCTTTTTGGCAGTGCTTGGCGCGCTTGATGCCGTCATTCCAGGCATGCATGCCCTTGCAGAATCACTTCGCAATGTGCCGGGCTTGGGGGTTGTATTGGTGGCCTTGGTCGTTTTGGCGACGGGCATGTTTGTGGCCAATATTTTTGGTCAATGGTGGTTGCGCCAATGGTCTCGTGTCATTACACGGATCCCCGTTGTTAACAGCATCTACTCCAGCGTCAAGCAAGTGGCCGACACTTTGTTTTCAGGCAGTGGCAATGCATTTTCCAAAGCGCTGTTGGTCAATTACCCCCATCAGGGTTCTTGGACCATTGCCTTTTTGACCGGTGCACCCGGTGGTCAAGTGGCCTCTCATTTACCCGACGATTGCGTCAGTGTTTATGTGCCCACCACGCCCAACCCGACGTCCGGATTTTTCCTCATGATGCCAAGAGCCAATGTGGTTGAGTTGGACATGAGCGTTGACGATGCCCTCAAATACATCATCTCGATGGGGGTGGTCGTGCCCGGTGGCCCCAGCAGCCTGCCCACCAAAGGCAACCCTGCCAAAACAGATTGAACTGGCTTTGCGCCAACTGATTATTTCCAATTGAAAGAACTTTCCATGTCTATGCGTTCACATTACTGCGGTCTTGTCACCGAAGCCCTGATGGGCCAAAGCGTCACCTTGTGCGGTTGGGTCAATCGCCGTCGTGACCACGGTGGCGTGATCTTCGTCGATGTGCGCGATCGTGAAGGCTATGTGCAAGTGGTGTGCGATCCCGACCGCCCCGACATGTTCAAAACGGCAGAAGGCCTCCGCAACGAGTTTTGCATTCAGATTAAAGGATTGGTTCGTGCGCGCCCCGAAGGCACCACCAACGACAACTTGAAAAGCGGCAAGATCGAAATTCTGTGCCATGAATTGACGGTTCTCAACCCGTCTGTCACACCGCCGTTCTTGTTGGACGACGACAACTTGTCGGAGACCACACGCCTTACACACCGCGTGCTGGACCTGCGCCGTCCCTACATGCAAAACAACCTCATGTTGCGCTACAAAGTGGCCATGGAGGTCCGCAAGTTCTTGGACGAGAATGGCTTCATCGACATCGAAACCCCCATGCTGACCAAGAGCACGCCAGAAGGCGCGCGCGATTACTTGGTACCCAGCCGTGTGCACGATGGTCAGTTCTTTGCGCTGCCCCAGTCGCCCCAGTTGTTCAAGCAATTGCTGATGGTGGCCGGCTACGACCGTTATTACCAAATTACCAAGTGCTTCCGTGACGAAGACTTGCGTGCCGATCGTCAGCCCGAATTCACGCAGATTGACATTGAGACGTCCTTCTTGGGCGAGCAAGAAATCCGCGACATGTTCCAAGGCATGATCAGCAGCGTGTTCAAGAAAGTTTTGAACATCGACTTGGGGACCTTCCCTGTGATGGCTTATTCAGAAGCCATGCACCGCTTTGGTTCTGACAAGCCCGACTTGCGCGTCAAGTTGGAGTTCACCGAACTGACCGACGTCATGGGTGATGTGGACTTTAAAGTTTTTAGCACGCCTGCCACAACCCCCGGTGGCCGTGTGGTGGCTTTGCGCATTCCTGGTGGTTCAGAAATTAGCCGTGGCGAAATCGACGGCTATACCGAGTTTGTGAAGATCTATGGCGCCAAAGGCTTGGCCTGGATCAAGGTCAACGAAGTGGCCAAGGGCCGTGACGGCCTGCAAAGCCCCATCGTGAAAAACTTGCACGACGCGGCCATTGCCGAAATTCTGAAGCGCACCAACGCGCAAGACGGCGATATCTTGTTCTTCGGTGCTGACAAAGCCAAAGTGGTCAACGATGCGATTGGCGCTTTGCGACTCAAAATTGGTCACAGCGAATTTGCCAAAAAATCTGGCTTGTTCGAAAACCGCTGGGCACCAATGTGGGTGGTCGACTTCCCCATGTTCGAATACGACGAAGAGTCTCAGCGTTACACCGCGGTACACCATCCCTTTACAGCACCCAAAGATGGCCACGAAGATTGGATGGTGACCGCCCCCGAGAAATGCATTGCCAAGGGCTATGACATGGTCTTGAATGGCTGGGAAATTGGTGGAGGTTCTGTGCGTATTCACCGCGCAGACGTGCAGCAAAAAGTGTTTGACGCTTTGAAGATCACACCCGAAGAAGCGCAACTCAAGTTTGGCTTCTTGCTCGATGCTTTGCAATACGGCGCACCCCCTCATGGTGGCTTGGCTTTCGGTTTGGACCGCATCATTACCTTGATGACCGGTGCCGAGTCCATTCGCGATGTGATTGCTTTCCCCAAAACACAGCGTGCGCAGTGCTTACTGACTCAAGCCCCTAGCCCTGTGGATGAAAAGCAATTGCGCGAGTTGCACATCCGGGTGCGCAACCCTGAGGCCGTTAAGGCTTAAGCCTGGCCTTGGTCAAAACTAGGCCAAGACTGAGCCAACACTAAGCCAACACTAAGCGCCATAAAGAAGTGACCTCTGCAGCTCGCGCTGCATGCAAGGGGTCGCTCTCATCTTGAACCTTTTTGTGCTCGGCTTTGGTGTCTAGTTTCCCGATCACTTTCAGCTTTCCTGCAGCAATCCATGCTTCGAGTTCTGCCCGCGTGCGCAGGCCCAAGTGCTCGGCCAAATCTGACAAGATCAACCAGCCCTCGCCTTGGGGCGAAAGGTGTGCTGCCAAGCCTGCCAAAAAACCTTTGAGCATGGCACTGTTCTCATCGTAAATGGCGCGTTCAATGGGCGCGCTGGCACGTGCCGGTAGCCAAGGTGGATTGCAAACAATCAAAGGTGCCTGGCCTTCAGGGAACAAGTCTGCTGGTTGCAATTTAACTTTGCTTTGCAAACCCAAACGTTGGATATTTTCTGTGGCACAAGCCAAGGCGCGAGGGTCGAGATCGGTGCCCACCACGCGTTTGACCCCTCGCTTGGCCAACACCGCAGACAACACGCCCGTGCCCACGCCAATGTCAAAAGCCAATTCGGTGCTGGGCAGTGGTGCATCCGCCACCAGTTGAATGTATTCGCCGCGTACGGGTGAGAAAACCCCGTAACTGGGATGAATGCGGTTGTGGGGTGCACTGCCAAGCGCAGAAATTTCCATGCCTTTCAGATGCCATTCATGTGCGCCTACCAAGCCCAGCAATTCTCGCAAAGAGGTGACGCAGCCTGTAGTGCCCGCAGGACCCCACGCTTCTTTCATGGCTTCCCGCCAATCAGGCGCACGCCGCAAACTGATCTGGCGGTCTGGATTGATTTGAATCAAGATCATGCTCAGGGTGCGCGCGCGTTGCGATTGGGCTTGCCGATGCAAGTGGAAATTGTCTTGGGGGCTGTGTGTGACCTCAGGGTTCGTTTTGGAAGCTCTGCGAACTTTCTTGGGCGCGTCACACCGACGTGCCAGCGCTTGCAACAGCAAGCGAGCGTTTTGAAAATCGCCACGCCAGAGCATGCCGGTGCCTGCACATGCCAAGCGATAGGCGCTGTCGGCACTCAGGGTGTCATCGGCTAAAACCACCCGTTTGGGCGCAGGCGCACCTCTCTCGCTGCGCCACGCGTCCTCGCAGTGGTGGCCGTTTTCTTGCCAAGTTATGGCGGTCATGTTTGCCAAGGAAGAACCTGTCTCAGGCGAATTAGAGGGTGATATTTGCATAGGCTGATCATAGGCGTTTGTGGCGTCAATCACTGCAATGCTGTCAATCTCAAATGAACTTAAC
>JBIKJX010000227.1:0-3911 GCA_044360785.1 Limnohabitans sp. | reverse complement strand
CCTTGGCCATGGTGGCACGTGTGATTGGTATCTTGGGGCTGGTCTCAACGGGTTTCTTGATGTTCATCTTGATCACCTCCAGCCCCTTTGAGCGTTTGTTGCCACCGCCCGCCGATGGCCGAGATTTAAATCCTTTGTTGCAGGACCCCGGCTTGGTCATTCATCCGCCTATGTTGTACATGGGTTATGTGGGCTTTTCTGTGGCGTTTGCCTTTTCAGTTGCAGCCTTGCTTTCTGGTCGTTTAGACGCGGCTTGGGCGCGTTGGTCTCGTCCTTGGACGGTGGTGGCTTGGGTCTTTATGACAGCAGGCATTGCCTTGGGTTCATGGTGGGCTTATTACGAGTTGGGCTGGGGCGGTTGGTGGTTCTGGGACCCCGTTGAAAACGCATCCCTCATGCCTTGGTTGTTTGGTACTGCCCTGATTCATGCCTTGATGGTGACCGACAAGCGAGGTGGCTTTAAAGCTTGGTCGGTGTTGTTGGCCATTGGTGCGTTTTCTTTGTCCTTGTTGGGCACTTTCTTGGTTCGTTCTGGTGTGCTCACTTCGGTTCACGCTTTTGCATCCGACCCCAAGCGCGGCGTGTTCATTTTGATTTTCTTGGCTTTGGTGGTGGGCATCTCGCTCACGCTGTTTGCATGGCGAGCTCCCAAGGCCACCTTGGGCGGCAAAATTGGTTTGGTATCACGCGAGTCCATGCTCTTGGTCAATAGCGTTTTGTTGGTCGTGGCCACAGGCGCGGTTTTGTTGGGCACTGTTTATCCGCTGATTGTGGACGCCTTGAATTTAGGCAAGCTGTCGGTAGGTGCACCTTATTTCAATGCGGTGTTTGTCCCACTCATGGTGCCAGTGGTTTTCTTAATGGTGCCAGGTGGTATTGCGCACTGGCGTGAAGCGCGTTGGAAAGAATTGGGTACTGAAATGCGAGTGCCTGCAGCGGCGGCTTTGCTTGCGGGTGCTTCCATCTGGGCCTTTACCGAGCGTGGTACTTGGTTGACGGGCATGGGCATGGCATTGGCCACTTGGGTGGTGGTGGGCTTGGTCATGCAAATTGTGGCCAGGCTTAAAAAACCAGGCCGAATTGCGCCCTCTTTTTGGGGCATGCACTTGGCCCACTTGGGCATTGCCGTGGTTGTAGTTGGAATTACCATGGTCAAAGGTTATGAGGTGGAGCGCGATGTCCGAATGGGTATCAACGACACAGTCAGCATTGAGAACTACAGCTTTGAATTGGTGGGAGTGTCCGAAGTCAATGGACCCAATTACAGGGCCATTCGTGGAGAGGTGAATGTCACCAAAGATGGCAAGCCCTTGGAAGTTTTGTACCCAGAAAAACGCAAATATTTTTCATCGGCCATGCCCATGACTGAAGCTTCGATTGATTCCGGACTTTTCCGCGATTTGTATGTGTCTTTGGGTGAACCCATTCAAGGTGACAAGCCGCAATGGAGTGTTCGGGTGTTTTACAAGCCTTTTGTATCTTGGCTTTGGTATGGCTCGATTCTGATGGTCTTGGGTGGCCTGTTGGCTGTGAGCGATCGACGTTATCGCAAATCTGCTGAGAGTCTGGCATAAGCATTTCAGGAATTTCAAGTGAAAAAGTTTTTAATTCCTTTGGCCTTCTTTATTGGCTTGCTGATATTTTTAGCGGTCGGCCTCAACCGCAATCCGCAAGAAATTCCGTCTCCCTTGGTGGGCAAGCCTGCACCAGAATTTTCTTTGCAAACATTGGATGCCAACGCCCCCCCATTTGGTCCTCAGGACATGAAGGGCAAAGTGTGGATGCTGAATGTTTGGGCCACTTGGTGTGTGGCTTGCCGCGAAGAGCATCCGGTGTTGGTGGCTTTTTCCAAAGCCAACCAACTTCCCATTGTGGGCCTCAGCTACAAAGAAGTTCAAGCTCAAGATGAGCCTTCAAATCGCAAATTCACCCCAGAAGAAAAATTAAAACTGGCGCGTGAACGCAGCGAGTCATGGCTCAAGCGACATGGCAATCCTTACGTCTTGTCGGTGATGGATTTGGATGGCCGTGTGGGCATTGACTACGGCGTGTATGGCGTACCCGAAACCTATGTCATCGATAAAGCGGGCATCATTCGTTACAAGCGTGTGGGTGTTGTGACCCCTGAGCTTTTGCAAACCACAATCTTGCCATTGGTGCAAAAACTCAATGCGTCTTAAGCCCATTAGAAAGAATTCATGAAACTCACATTGCAACGCTTCAAGTGGACAGGTGTGCTGGCCTTGGTCCTCATGGCATTTTTGGGCACGGTTCAAGCCAAAGAAGCGGTTCTCTTGGCTGAAGATCCTTTGGTTGAAAAAAGATTGGTTCACATCTCTGAAGAGTTGCGTTGCTTGGTTTGTCAAAACGAATCGTTGGCCTCATCGCGCGCTGAGTTGGCCAATGATTTGCGCGAGGAAGTTCGCAAACTCATTCGACAAGATAAAAGCGATACGCAAATCAAAGATTATTTGGTGGCGCGTTACGGCGATTTTGTGTTGTACAAACCTGAGGTCAAGCCCCTGACATGGGTCTTGTGGTTTGGTCCCTTTTTACTGTTGGCTTTGGGTGTCGTTGGCATGGCACTTTACTTACGCCAAAGACAATCGGCTCAAACGGTTCAGACCTCATTGAGTGATGAAGACCGCCGCAAGGTGCAAACCTTATTGAAGTCTGGAGATGCACCATGAGTTCCCATGTTTTGTTCATTGTGCTGGCGCTGTTTTTGGTGCTTTGCGTTGCAGGCGTTATTTTGTGGGTCTTGCTGCGCCAACGTGCATTGCCCACATCGGCAAGCCAGGCCAATGCCAACGCCAATGTCTATCGGGCACAAATTAAAGACCTCGACCGCGAACATGAGAGCGGACACATCAGCGAGGAAGAGTGGAAAGTCTCGCGCGATGAGTTGAGTCTGCGTTTGTTAGAAGACACATCCGCCGCCGATGAACCTGTTGCCAAAAAAGAGAATCCAGCGATGTGGACGGCGGTCATCTTGGCTGTCGCGTTGCCGGTGTCTGCGGTAGGTTTGTACATGTGGGTGGGTGAGCCCGCAGCGCTGAATCCTGTGGCCCTCAAATCGGAAGACAAAGCCAGTCCTCTCGAGTTGGCCAAAATGGCCGATGCGCTGGCGCAAAAGTTGGAAGAGAAACCTGAGAACTTGCAGGGCTGGGTCATGTTGGCGCGCACCTATCGCACGCTGGAGCAATTTGATGCAGCCATCAAGGCCTATGACCGTGCCTTGAAACTAACAGCCGATGACGACCTTCGATTGGAGCGAGTTGAAGTGTTGGCAATGCAGCGTCAAGGCAATTTTGAAGGTGAGCCTTGGGATGTCATTCTGGATATTCTCCAAAGAGACCCACAGCACTATGCCGCCCTGTTGATGGCAGGCAGCGCTTCTTATGCGCATGAGAAATATGCCGATGCATTGAGCTATTGGCAAAAAGCGCGTCAACCTCTGACGCCAGACAACCCCGATATTCCGAGCTTGGACGACGCCATTGCGTCTGTTCAACTCAAATTAGGCATCACGCCCAAACCGGCGGCCCCTGTTGTCTCTGCTGCTCCTGGATCTGCAGCAGCCAGTGCTGCGCTCAGTGTTTCTGGCAGAGTGAGTTTGTCCAACGCCCTCAAAGGCAAGACAAGTCCTAACGATGTAGTCTTCATTTATGCAACGCCTGCCAATGGTGAGCGCATGCCCTTGGCCATTTACAAAACCACCGTGGCCAATTTGCCCTTGAGTTTCAGTTTGGATGACAGCACCGCAATGTCGCCCGACCGGAAATTGTCGAGCGCTGGTGAAGTGTTTGTGAAGGTGCGCGTGTCCAAATCGGGTAACGCCATGCCGCAGTCAGGCGATTTGATGGGCAGCTTGGGGCCTGTCAAAGTGGGCTCTAAAGACCTTCAAGTGG
>JBIKJX010000226.1:0-3923 GCA_044360785.1 Limnohabitans sp. | reverse complement strand
CGACTTTCTTGCTGGCAGTGTTCTTTTTGTTCAGTCGCGGCTTGCACTTGTCGGTGGAATTCACCGGCGGTACGGTTATGGAAGTGAGTTACAGCCAGCCCGCCGACATCAGTAAAGTCCGTGGCGTGGTTTCAAGCTTGGGCTACACCGAGGTGCAAGTTCAAAACTTTGGCACAGCCCGCGATGTGATGATTCGCTTGCCGCCACAAAAGGGTGTGAGTTCTGCTCAGCAAAGCGAGAAGTTGATGGAAGCTTTGAAAGCTGAAAATCCTGAAGCAACCTTGCGTCGAACAGAGTTTGTCGGGCCTCAAGTCGGGGACGAGCTGGCGCAGGACGGTTTGAAGGCGCTGGCATTTGTGGTGATTGGTATCATGCTTTATTTGGCGGTGCGCTTTGAATGGAAGTTTTCTGTTGCGGCCATCATTGCCAACTTGCACGACGTCATCATCATCTTGGGCTTCTTTGCCTATTTCCAGTGGGAATTTTCACTGGCGGTGTTGGCGGCGGTGCTGGCGGTTCTGGGTTATTCAGTCAACGAGTCGGTGGTTATTTTTGACCGAATTCGCGAGAACTTCCGTCGTTATCGCAAGATGAATACCATTGAAATCATTGACAACGCCATCACTTCTACGATCAGTCGAACCATCATCACACACGGCTCGACGCAAATCATGGTGCTCTCCATGTTGTTGTTTGGCGGCGAGACCTTGCATTACTTTGCAATGGCCCTGACCATTGGTATTTTGTTTGGTATTTACTCGTCTGTGTTTGTGGCGGCTGCCATTGCGATGTGGTTGGGCATTCAGCGCGAAGACCTCATTAAGGCGGCACCGAAAAAAGACGAAGATCCAGACGACCCCAACTCCGGTGCGGTGGTCTAAGTAGGCATGGCATTTTGCGGGTGGACTGTCAATGGCTTTTTAAGCCTTTGATACAAGCCACCCGGCAATCTGCCCAAAGCGCCATTCAGTTCTAATTGGAACAGCTCAGCCTGCAATTGGGCGGTAGGCAAACCACTTCTTTTTTGGAGCTCATCAAGTCCTACAGGGTCAAGGCCTAAATGCGCCAGAATCTGCAGGGTGTGACCCTCTATCATCGATAAGTTCATTTCAGCTTCGGTGTTTGAACTGTCTGCAGGCTGTTGTGATGCAAAGCTGTTTTGATCAAGTGCCGGCAAATCTTTGAGTTCTTCGAGGATGTCTTGCACGCAATCGACCAACTTGGCGCCTTGCTTGATCAAGTCGTGACAGCCCTTGGCCACGGTGGTGTGAATGGAGCCGGGGATGGCAAACACGTCTTTGCCCATGTCGATGGCTTGCTTGGCTGTAATCAAAGAACCCGATCGTGCTGCGGCTTCAACCACCAAACAGCCCTGAGACAGGCCTGCAATCAGTCGATTGCGCTTGGGAAAGTTGGCTGTGATGGGTGGCGTGTTGAGTGGGTATTCGCTCATCAACAAACCATGGGCCGCAATGCTCAATGCCAAAGCATGATTTTGATGTGGATAAACCCGATCAAGACCGGTGCCGACAATCGCCACTGTTCGCAAAGGATTGGCCAAGGTGCCGCCTTGAAGCGCGCCAAGATGAGCCTCTGTGTCAACGCCCAAAGCCAAACCAGAAATGACGGTCAAGCCTGCTTGGGCGAGGCTAGCTGCAAACTCATGGGCATTGATACGCCCCTGCGGGGTGGGGTTGCGACTGCCAACCACGGCGATAGCCAAAGGCGCTTTGAATGTTGCGGGACTGAGCCAATGCAAATGTTGTGTTTGCCCCATGACATACAGCAGGCACGGCGGGTCGGGGGTGAGCATCAGGCTGCTGGGGTAGTCTGAATCGGCCAAAGTTAACAGGCGTTTGTGCAATGTGGTTGATGCATGGCGATGCGCAGGCTTTTCCAGCCATGCCCATGTGGTGTTCAGTGCGTCTTCTAATCCTTCGGGTTCCAAACACAAGAGATGACTGACAGCAGGGCTGACATGGACTTGCAATTCAGCGGCGGACCTTTGAAATATCATTTCTGGCAAACCAAAAGCCTTGAGCAGTGCGCGCGCGGTGATATTGCCAACACCGGGCGTGAGGCTGAGCCTTAGCCAAGCTTTGAGACTTTCTCGGTTGGAAATCATGGTTTGACCTATTTAGACAGCCACAAGCTGGGGGGCTGATTTTGGGTAGGATTACGCGCTTGGGCAAGACTTCTTCAAATTAGAGAAAATAGAGGTATTGCTGAATAAATAACACCATGGCACTTTTAAACATTCTTTGCTATCCAGATCCCCGCCTGCACAAGGTGGCCAAACCCGTCACTGAGTTCGACGAAAAGCTGCGCACGCTGGTGGCGGACATGTTGGAGACCATGTATGAGTCTCAAGGCGTAGGCTTGGCCGCCACGCAGATTGACGTGCACCAACGCTTGGTGGTCATGGACACATCAGAGGAGCGCAACCAACCAGTGGTCCTGATCAATCCAGAAATTACATGGGCCAGTGAAGAGCGCGTCAAAGGCGAAGAAGGTTGCTTGTCAGTACCCGGGATTTACGATGGTGTTGAGCGTGCAGTCAAAGTCAAAGTCAAAGCAGCAGACGAGCATGGTCAAGTGCGCGAGTTAGAAGCCGAAGGTTTGATGGCAGTTTGTGTGCAGCACGAGTTGGACCATCTGATGGGCAAAGTATTTGTTGAATATTTGTCACCGCTCAAGCGCAATCGCATCAAGACCAAAATGCTGAAAGCGCAAAGAGACAACGCCTAAGCCAGCACAGAAAGAAAATTCATGCGCGTTATTTTTGCGGGCACTCCCGAATTTGCCCGCAGCGCACTGGCTGCCTTGCATGCGGCGGGCCATGACATTGTGGGTGTGATGACGCAGCCCGATCGTCCTGCTGGCCGCGGCATGAAACTCCAAGCGTCTGCTGTCAAACAATTTGCGCAAGCACACCAGTTGCCTGTGTTGCAACCGCACAGCTTGAGACTTGACGGTAAATACCCAGAGGAAGCGCTGTCAGCGCAGCAATTCATTGCGCAAGCAAAAGCCGATGTCATGGTGGTGGCCGCTTATGGCTTGATATTGCCGCAATGGGTATTGGATGCACCCCAATTTGCTTGCCTCAACATTCATGCATCCTTGTTGCCCAGATGGCGAGGGGCCGCGCCTATTCACCGCGCCATTGAAGCCGGTGATGTTGAAACAGGCGTCACCATCATGCAAATGGACGCAGGCCTTGACACCGGGGACATGTTGCTCAAAGAAACATGTCCCATTGATCCGCTTGACACCACAGCCACGTTGCACGATGTATTGGCCAGCATGGGTGCCCAGTTGATTGTGAAGGCTTTGTCCCAGGTCGGTCGCTTCAGTCCTGTCAAGCAGCCCACTGAGGGCGTCACCTATGCCCACAAAATTGAAAAAGCAGAAGCGGCTTTAGATTGGATGCAATCTGCGGAAGTGCTGGCGAGACGTGTCCGTGCTTTCGATCCATTTCCGGGCATGAGCACGCACTTAAGTGATGAAGTGATCAAGATTTGGCAGGCGCATGCATTGAATGCCGACGTCCGTTCAACGCAGGCAGCAATGCCAGGTACAATTTTGGCCATTTCCGAATTGGGCATTCATGTGGCGTGTGGCGAAGGCGTGTTGTGCCTCACGCAATTGCAAAAACCAGGCGGCAAGCGACAAGCCGTGTCTGACTTTGTGCGCAGCTTCAAAGGTGCCGTCGGCGATGTTTTTAAAAGCTGAGAACTACCGACATCCGGCCTTCATGGAAGGCATCAAAGATGCTGCACCCCAAGCGCCTGGCGTTGCAGCGTGGGGCTTGATGACCGGTGTGGCCATGATGAATTCGGGCATGAGTGTGCTTGAGTCGATTGCCATGACATTGTTTGTCTATGCGGGCAGTTCACAGTTGGCCGCCATTCCTTTGATTGCAG
>JBIKJX010000225.1:0-3927 GCA_044360785.1 Limnohabitans sp. | reverse complement strand
TGATTCGATCGACCGGCGAACTGGCGCTTCGCATGTTGTGTCTCACTTTGCTGATCACACCTTTGAGGGTGCAATTCACACTGCCTGAACTGGCAAAGTTAAGGCGTGGCCTTGGTTTGCTGACCTTCTTTTATGCCTTCATGCACGCGCTGTGTTACAGCCTTTTGGACATGGAGTGGGTGTGGGAAGACATTGTCAAAGACATTGTGAAGCGGCCCTTTATTTTGGTGGGCGCATTGAGTTTTGTGTTGTTGAGTTTGCTTGCAGCCACTTCATGGCATCGAGCAATTAAAGCACTGGGTGCACATCGGTGGCGGAGGTTGCACCAAGCTGTTTACGTCATTGCAGGCCTGGCCGTGCTGCACTTTTTCTGGATGCGTTCTGGCAAGAAAAATTATGAAGACGTCATGGTCTATGCCGCCATCTTAGGCTTGTTGTTGGGATGGCGCGTCTGGCACTGGTGGCGAACTTGGCAAGCCGCCAAGCTCAAGCCTTGACCAAATGTTCACCTGCAAAAGTCTGGGTCACAGTTTCGCGATCGCGAATGACATGCATGTGTGTGCCATCAATTAACACTTCGGCCGCACGTCCTCGGGTGTTGTAATTGCTAGACATGCTCATGCAATAAGCCCCAGCAGACAAGACGGCCAAGGTGTCGCCAGCTTGCACATGGAGCGTGCGATCACGGCCAATCCAGTCGCCACTTTCGCAAACGGGTCCCACCACATCGACCAGCGTGCCTTGGCCAGCACGTGGCGTGACGGGCAAGATTTGATGGAATGCTTGGTACATGGCCGGGCGAGGTAAATCGTTCATGGCGGCATCGATGATGCAAAAGTTTTTTTGCTCGCCAGGTTTCATAAACACCACCTCGGACAAACACACACCGGCATTGCCCACCAAAGAACGACCAGGCTCAATCATGAACTGTCGATTGCCATAACCACGTGCATCTAATTTTGCAAAGAGTTGTTGCCACAATTGATCGGCTGCGGGTGGTGTGTCGCCGTTGTAATCAATGCCCAAACCACCGCCAAAATCGATGTGGTGAATGGGGATGCCAGCGTTTTCGATGTCGGCGACCAAATCAAGCACGCGGTCCATGGCGTCCAAGTAAGGCGTCGCTTCTGTGATTTGTGAACCGATGTGGCAATCGATGCCCACCACCGCCAAGCCTTTGAGTTGCGCGGCGCGTTGGTAGGTTTGCAAAGCGCTTTCGTGGGCCACGCCAAACTTATTGCCCTTCAGCCCTGTTGAAATGTAGGGGTGCGTTTTGGGATCGACATTGGGATTGACGCGCAAACTGACCGGGGCTTTTTTGCCCAAAGACAAAGCCACTTCGTTCAAAACTTCAAGTTCGGCTTCGCTTTCCACATTGAAGCAACCAATGCCCAACTCAAGCGCTTGCTTCATCTCGGCGCGCGTTTTTCCAACACCCGAGAAAATAATTTTGGATGGCTCGCCACCCGCGGCCAAAACGCGTGCCAATTCACCGGCAGACACAATGTCAAATCCGCATCCTGCTTTGGCAAAGACTTGCAAGACAGCCAAATTCGAATTGGCTTTCATGGCATAGCAAATTTGAACCTTGCGACCTTCAAAGCCGCGTTGGTAAGCAGCCAAAGCGGACAGCATGGAGGCTTTGGAGTAAGCAAAAACAGGTGTACCCATTTGTGCCGCCACGTCTGAGAGTTTGACGCCCTCCATGCACAGTGTGTTGCCTTGGTAGGCAATGTGAGGTTGTCCTGGAATGTTGGGGGCTGTCATGGTTTTTTGGCCGGCGGTGAAGGGGGTGTGGGCGAAGTTGGCGTGTTCTCAGGGCCAGGGGCGCGCTGTGCAGGTGCCAAGGACTTGGGTGTGAGGGTTTCGAGTAAGGGGGCGCGGTCGGCCGCCATGGGGTCTTGTGGATGTACCAATGGGCCTTTTTGACCGCAAGCCGACAAAGCTACCGCACAAATCCCAAGGACTTGCACAATGACTAGAATTCTGGAAACTTTGATCATGTGGCAATTGTAATGACCGACCTCGAATTTCTGGACACCGCCGAACACCTTTTGTCACGCATCGAGGCCGCTTGCGATCGCATCAACGATGAAACCGATGCCGACCTCGACAACCAGCGTGTGGGCGGCATGATCACCATCACCTTCGGCAATCGCTCGCAAATCATTGTGAATTTGCAAAAACCCTTGCACGAAGTTTGGATGGCGGCCAAATCGGGCGGCTATCACTACAAATTCAAGGATGGCATTTGGCAAGACACCAAAGGCGAAGGGGAATTCTTTGAGAACCTGTCGCGCTTTGCCACGGCCCAGTCGGGCACCGCATTGAAGTTTTAAGCAGGCCGATCGTTGGATGCCGCGCTGGGTTGCGGCATCGACTTAGTTTCTAAATAAATCCAAGATCTTTTTACGCTCATCGGCTTCAGGCAATGCGCCGCCTTTGTCGGCGCCCACGCCCAGGGTGGTCACACCACCGCCATTTGCGTATTCATCAAAGTACCAATCGCCATTGACGAACAGCACGCCTTCAGGGGCGATGGCATCGGCGATGGGCATGTTCTTGAGCGCCGTTTCCATAAAGCTGATCCAAACGGGCAAGCTCAAACCGCCGCCAGTTTCGCGATCGCCCAGCTTACGGGGGGTGTCGTAGCCGATCCAAACCACTGCCGCCAAGTTGCGGTGATAGCCTGCGAACCAAGCGTCCATGGAATCGTTGGTGGTACCGGTTTTGCCATAGATGTCATCGCGCTTTAAGGCCACGCGGGCTTTGGCGGCTGTGCCCGATCGTGTCACTTCTTGCAACAGGCTGGTCATCACAAACGCATTGCGCGGCGTGATCGCGCGATTGGCTTCGTCAATAGGAGCCGCAGGTGAATCTACCAATATTTTGCCCTTGTGGTCTGTGACACGTGTAATGAGGTGCGGCTGGACGCGCACACCACCATTGGCAAACACCGAATAGCCAGTGACCATTTGCATGGGAGTGACGGAGCCAGCGCCCAATGCCATGGTGAGGTAGGGGGGATGTTTTTCTTCGTCAAAACCAAATTTGGTCACCCATTCCTGCGCATTGCGCGTGCCAACAGCTTGCAAGATGCGAATGGAAATCATGTTTTTCGATTTGGCCAAGCCTTTGCGCATGCTCATGGGGCCTTCGAAGGTGCCGTCGTAGTTTTTAGGTTCCCAAGGTTGACCGCCCGTGACGCCTGCATCAAAGAACAAGGGGGAGTCGTTGATGATGGAAGAGGGCGTGAAACCTTTTTCCAAAGCCGCTGAATAAATGAAAGGCTTGAAACTAGAACCGGGTTGACGCCAAGCTTGAATGACGTGGTTGAATTTGTTCTTGGCAAAGTCAAAGCCGCCCACCAAGGCTCTGACCGAACCGTCTTGGGGATGGATGGCGACAAAGGCGCCTTCCACCTCGGGCAGCTGCGTAATTTCCCATGTGCCCTTGGGTGTTAAGACCACACGAATCACGGCGCCGCGTTTGATTTTGATGTTGGGACCCGCTTTATCGGACAAGCCAGACTGCGCAGGTTTCAGGCCGTCGCCCGTGATTTCAATTTGTTCTGCGTTTTGTCGAACCGCCACAATTTTCTTGGGGTTAGCCTCGAGTACCACAGCGGACATGACGTCGCCGTTGTCGGGATGGTCGTCCAATACTTCATCGATGGCGTCTTCCATCTCCTTGGGGTTGTTGGGCAAGGTGATGAATTTTTCGGGGCCGCGGTACACCTGACGACGCTCATAGTCCATGATGCCTTGGCGCAATGCTTGGTATGCCGCGTTTTGTTCAGACGACTGCAAGCTGGTGTAAACATTCAAGCCGCGGGTGTAGGTCTCTTGGCCATATTGCGCAAACATCAGTTGCCTGACGGTTTCTGCAACGAACTCGGCATGGATGCGATTCTTGTCTTGGCTGTGG
>JBIKJX010000224.1:0-3950 GCA_044360785.1 Limnohabitans sp. | reverse complement strand
GGGTCCAGACCGCAAACTGCGTCACAAAATTGACGTTGATTTGCCTGGCCCTAGCCTGCCCCACGACATGGCCATCACCGAGCACTACACCATCTTGCACGACTTCCCGCTTCGCCCCGATCCTGAAGCGCTCAAAGCAGGCCGTTACAAAATCAAGTTTGACGGTACACAAACCTCTCGTTTTGGCATTGTGCCGCGCTACGGTCAAGCGCATGAAGTCAGGTGGTTTACCGCCAAGCCAGCCTACATGCTTCATGTGGTCAACGCTTGGGAAGAAGGCGACGAAGTGGTGATGGTTGGCACGCCCTACAAAATTCACCTAGACGATCATGGCCAACCTGACGGCCGTCGCCTTGAAAAAACCATTCACAACCGACAACGCGACTTCATGCTCTATGAATGGCGCTTCGATTTAAAAACAGGCCAGACCCGTGAGCACATCATTGACGATGTCCTGAACACCGAGTTTCCTGTCATCAACAGCTTGTACCAAGGCCGCCAAAATCGTTATTCTTACAACATCATTTTTGCGCAAGGCGGCAAAGAGGAAGTCCGCTTTCCTGGCTTGGTGAAATACGATATTTCTGCAGGCAGTTATGTGGCTTACAGTGCAGGCCCACAGTTTTTCTACAACGAGCCAGGCTTTGCGCCGCGCGACAACTCTCAAGTCATCATCGAGAAATGGCGTGAAAACGATTTTGAACCTTTGCCATTCACCCCTGCAGAGTTTCAAAATTTCACACGCAAAGATGCCAAACGTTGGCAAGAGGCTGTCAAAATTTCTGGCTTCAAGGCAGCCGAATAAAAGCTACAAGCACCGCAACTTTAAAGCGGCAACATCCTTGCTTAAAGTCGCCGCCCATTCACGGCGGCTTCTTCCGTTGGCGTTTTGAATTTCACCAAATTGCACCACCGCTTTGAGATGGTGTGCATTCAGCGTTCGCCAAATAGAACCGACCAAGGTATCTTCACCCACAAATCTGGCCGCCATCGATATGCCATTGGTTTGCGAGTCCACAAACTGAAGCGCCAATGGCTGAATCGGTGCGTCTGCATCAATTGCAGATTGAATCAGATTGGCATGGAATGGCAGTAGACCCATGCCGTCTCCTGTTGTGCCTTCAGGAAACACCGCCAGCACATCACCCAACTTCAAAGCTTGGGCCATCTCATTCACCATGCGCTTGGCGTCTTTGCGGTTCTCACGCTCAATGTAAAGCGTTCCAGCACCAGTGGCCAAGGTGCCAATCAAGGGCCATTCACGGAGTTCTGATTTAGACACAAAGCGGCAATGCCGGGTGGCGTGAATGACCACAATGTCGAGCCATGAAATGTGATTGCTCACCAACAAGGTGGCGCCTGCTAACACCGGCTGACCACGCACCTCTAACTCAATGTCCCAAATGCGCAAGAGCTGCGTTGCCCACACTTGCACGCGGGCTTCACGCTGCGCCGGATTGAGTTGAGGAAACCGAAAATAAATGGTGAACCATCCCACCATCACGTGCCAAATGCCACGCAGCAATTTGAAGAAAACGCGCATGTTCAGGCTTGGTAAGCTAATTGTCCGCCCACCAAGGTGTACTTCACACGGCCTGGCAAGTCGTAGCCAGAAAAAGGCGTGTACTTGCCTTGACTGCGCAAACTGTCCGCTGTCACTTGCCAATGAGCTTCAGCATCCAAAATACAAACATCAGCTTGGGCGCCCACTTTCAATTGACCGATGTCTTTGCGCAATACGCGCGCAGCCTCAGAGGTCATGGTGGCAATGGCGCGGGGCAAAGGTACTTTGCTGTCTTGCGACCACTTTAAGGCCAAGCTCAGCAACAACTCGAGACCTGTGGCACCCGGGGCTGCTTCTGCAAAAGGCAATGCTTTTTCATCTTCACTGACAGGGCTGTGATCGGAGACCAAGGCGTCGATGGTGCCATCGGCCAAAGCTTCACGCAACGCATCCCGGTCTCGCTGCTGACGCAAAGGAGGTGAAACACGGGCACGACTGTCAAAGTACCCTACATCGGCATCTGTCAGGTGCAAGGAGTTGATGCTCACATCGCAGGTGACAGACAAACCCTCTGCCTTGGCTTGGCGGACCAAGGCCACGCCTGCAGCACTGCTGATACGGCACAAATGCACGTGCGCTTTGATGCTTTTGAGCAATTCAAAAATGGTGTGCAAGGCAATGGTTTCTGCAGCCACGGGCACGCCAGACAAACCCATGCGGGTGGCCAAGGGGCCGCTGGCTGCAACGCCTTTGCCCAAATGCAATTCTTGCGGACGCAACCATACGGTATAGCCAAATGAGTTGGCGTACTGCAAAGCGCGTTGCAAGACTTGGGTATTTTCGAGCGCAACTTCAGCTTGGCTGAAACCGACGCAACCCGCTTCAGTCAATTGAACCATTTCGGTCAGCACTTCGCCTTTCAAGCCGCGCGTTAAAGCGCCCAAGGGCATCACATGTGAACGATTGAGTTTTTCAGCTTTAAAGCGAAGCATCTCAACCAGGCCTGGCTCGTCCAACACAGGATCGGTATCGGGTGGGCACACCAAACTGGTAACACCACCGGCCACAGCGGCGGCCAATTCTGAATCGAGCATGCCTTCGTGTTCGTGACCAGGCTCTTTGAGTCGCACCGACAAATCAACCAAGCCAGGCAGTACAAGGAGGCCCTTTGCATCGATGGTTTGTTGCGCTTGAAAATCTGCAGGCGCTTTGCCTATGGCCAGAATTTTGCCGTCTGCGATGGCCACATCGGCGACGCTGTCAGTTTTGCTTTGGGGGTCGATGACGCGGCCGCCTTGAATCAAAATTTTCATGGTCTTTGTCTTTCTTCTTTTAAGCTTTTTTCAGCCTCATTCAACTTTGTTAGGCCTCGTTGCCCGCCACGATGCTCATCACAGCCATTCGCACAGCAATGCCAAAGGTCACCTGCGGCAAGATGACGCTTTGGGGACCGTCCACAACTGCAGAATCAATTTCAACACCGCGGTTGATAGGCCCTGGGTGCATCACGATGGCATCGGATTTGGCCAGTTGCAGTTTTTCAGTGGTGAGGCCAAAGCGTTTGAAATACTCTTGACTGGAGGGCAACAAGGCCCCGCTCATGCGTTCGTTTTGCAGGCGCAAGGTAATCACCACGTCGCAATCTTTGATGCCTTCTTCCAAGTTGTGAAAAACTTTCACGCCCATTTGAGACATGTCAGAAGGCACCAAGGTTTGTGGCCCCACAACACGGACTTCAGCACAACCCAAAGTGGTCAGTGCATGGATGTCAGAGCGAGCAACTCGGGAGTGCAACACGTCACCCACAATGGCCACCGTGAGGTTGGCGAAATCTTTTTTGTAGTGTCGAATGGTGTACATGTCGAGCAAACCCTGCGTGGGGTGTGCGTGCCTGCCGTCACCGGCATTCACCACATGCACATGCGGCGCCACATGTTGCGCAATGAGGTAAGGCGCACCCGACTCGGAATGGCGCACCACAAAAATATCGGCGGCCATGGCCGACAAGTTGGCAATGGTGTCGAGCAGTGACTCACCCTTGGATGCAGATGAACGTGCAATGTCGAGGTTGATCACATCGGCTGACAAACGTGTGGCTGCAATTTCAAAGGTGGTCCGTGTGCGCGTGCTGTTTTCAAAGAACAAGTTGAAGACGCTTTTGCCGCGCAGCAAGGGAACCTTTTTCACTTCGCGATCACTGACACTGACAAAGTTGGCGGCCGTGTCCAAAATGTGCGTGAGGATGTCGCGCGACAAACCTTCGGTCGACAGCAAGTGAATCAGCTCACCATTTTTATTGAGTTGGGGATTGCGTTTGTAGAGCATTGTTATTTTTTCCCTGCTGTGCTGTTTTTATCTTCAACTTCAAAGCTGAACGCGCCATTTTCCAAACGCGCCAGCGCCAACGACTGCGTAGGCGGCAGTGTCACGCGCGCGGCAGCGTAGT
>JBIKJX010000222.1:0-3959 GCA_044360785.1 Limnohabitans sp. | reverse complement strand
ACACTGCATTGACGGTCACACCTTTGCGGGCCAACTCCAAAGCCAAGCTGCGCGTGAGGCCGATCACACCGTGTTTGGCAGCCGTATAAGCCGACACATAGGCATAGCCCTTTAAGCCAGCTGTGCTGGCAATGTTGACAATGCGCGCTGCTTTGCCCTGACTCCCTGCCAGCAACAAATCGGGGAGCGCTGATTGAATGCACAAATAGGTGCCCGTCAAATTGACGCTCAACATGTGATGCCACAGTTTTAAATCTGTTTTGGCAAAGGGTTGGCTCAAGGCTTGTCCGGCGTTATTGATCAACACCTCGATCGGCCCGAAGGCCAACTGATTGGAACGGCAGGCATCGCTAACCGATTGTGGGTCACTTAAATCCATTGGGCTGAGGTGCACTTTGACGCCAGGACAAGCTTCTTCCAAAACTTTTTTCTGTGTTTTCAAGGTGGCTAAGTTGCGGCCCGATAGGCTGAGCGCGGCGCCTTGGCGCGCAAAGGCCAGCGCGACTGCCGCACCAATGCCACGACCCGCGCCCGTAATCCAAACGTGTCGCATCAGTTCTCTCCTTTGGCTTGCGCTGGTGAAGCAGCCTGTGCGGCCATCAAAGCCGCACGCTCAAAATTGCTTTCCATTTGACGCTTGCCCGACACATAAGCTTTGTGCCAATTCAAATCGGTGAAACCTATGCGCGCCGCCTCTTGCAAGGTCCAAGCAGGATTGGCCAAATGCGGTCGGGCCACAGCACACAAATCAGCGCGTCCAGCGGCAATGATGCTGTTCACATGGTCGGCTTCAGAAATAGCGCCGACGGCAATGGTGCGCACACCGGCTTCGTTCCGAATTCGGTCGGCAAATGGCGTTTGAAACATGCGGCCATAAACTGGTTTTTCGCGCTTGTCCACTTGGCCTGATGAACAGTCGACAAAATCGACGCCTGCCGCTTTGAACTGTTTGGCAATCTCGATGGCATCGTCGGGTGTGATACCACCCTCCACCCAGTCGTGGGCAGAAATGCGAACCGACATCGGTTTGTCTTGCGGCCAAACATCGCGCAAGGCCACAAAAACTTCCAATGGAAAACGCAAACGGTTTTCCAAACTGCCCCCATAGCTGTCTTTGCGCAAATTGGTCAATGGAGAAATAAAGCCTGACAGCAAATAGCCGTGGGCACAGTGAAGTTCCAACCAATCGAAACCAGCTTTGACACCGCGATGTGCCGCCGCGACAAAATCAGCCAAGACGGCGTCCATGTCGGCGCGTGACATTTCATGCGGGACCTGGCTCACACCGTCCATGTAAGGCAAAGCCGAGGGCGCCATTAAGGGCCAATTTTGACCATCGCGTGCCGCATCGTTCAAAGGCATGTCAATGCCATCCCACGCACGGCGCGTAGAACCCTTGCGTCCGGCATGCCCCAATTGCAAGGCCATCTTCGCATCGGACTGCGCGTGCACAAAATTGACAATGCGTGTCCATGCCTGCGCCTGCGCGTCGTTCCACAATCCTGGGCAGCCAGGCGTGATTCGACCTTCAGGTGAAACACAGGTCATTTCAGTAAAAACAATGGCGGCTCCCCCTACCGCGCGTGCGCCGTAATGCATCAAGTGAAAGTCGCCAGGCACCCCTTCCACAGCCGAGTATGTGGCCATTGGCGAAACCATGATTCTGTTTTTGAGCGTGACACCGCGCGCCTGCAATGGCAGAAACATGGGCGGTATTGATTTGGTTTGACCCGCGTCTTCCATGCCGGCCAAAGAGGCCATGAATTTTTCGTAGGCTGACACAAACTTCGCATCGCGTAATCGCAAGTTTTCATGGGAAATGCGTTGACTGCGTGTGAGCAGCGAGTACGCAAATTGTTGGGGCGGCAAATTCACATAGCGCGCGACATTCTCAAACCACTCGGTTGAATTGCGTGCGGCATTTTGAATCTTCAAAACTTCAATCGAACGCGTCGCTTGATAAGACTGCATGACCTCTTTCATGCCCGATACTTCGTGCCCCACACGTTCAAAAGTGTCAGCCAACTCAATGGCGTCTTCGAGCGCCAGCTTGGTTCCTGAACCAATGGAAAAGTGTGCGGTGTGGGCTGCGTCGCCCATCAACACATAGGGCACCTCACGACCGTCGGCAGAGGTCTCCCAATGCACCCACTGATTGCAAATCACCCTTGGGAACTTAATCCAATGGGCAGAACCTCGCAGGTGTTTGGCGTTGGTCATGAGCGGATGACCGTCCAAATATTTCGCAAATAACTTTTCACAAAATGCGATCGATTCTTCTTGCGACATGTCCTCAAATCCAGCGGCCTTCCAAACTGACTCGGGTGTTTCCACAATGAAGGTAGAGGTGTCGCCATCAAACTGGTAGGCATGCGCTTGAAACCAACCGTGCTCAGTCTCTTCAATGGCAAAGGTAAAGGCATCAAATAGTTTGCGTGTGCCCAACCACACAAACCGGCAATGGCGCTCGTCAATGTCGGGCTGGTACGTGCTGGCAAATCGCGAGCGAACCTTTGAATTGATGCCATCACACGCGATGACCAGGTCGGCTTGGTATTTGGTAGCGACATCTGAGTAGGCATCGACCTCTTGCTCAAACAACAATTCCACGTCTAGCGCTTCACATCGTTTTTGCAAAATATTGAGCAAGCGCTTGCGGCCAATGCCACAAAAGCCATGACCACCCGAACGCATGGTTTCGCCTTTGAAATGCACCGCAATGTCGTCCCAGTGGTTGAACGCGCCCAAAATTTCTGACGCTGTGATGGGATCGGCCACTTGCAACCGCGACATGGTGGCATCCGAAAACACCACACCCCAACCAAAGGTGTCGTAGGGCTTGTTGCGTTCAAGCACCGTAATTTGGTGCGTCGGATGACGCAACTTCATCAACAAGCCAAAGTACAGCCCTGCGGGGCCACCGCCTAAACACACGATTTTCATGATGGAGTTCCTTGACCCAATTTCAATTGTTTGAACTTAAATAGTTGAAACTTGAAATAATTATGACGACGCAGGTCGTGTGGGTCAAGGACAAAAAAAAGCAGCTTGAATCAGCTGCTTTTTGAAAGGGATTTATTGCGGCATCACCGTGATGCTGATACGCCGATTTCGCGGATCTTTGGGATCGCTCGGGTTGTAAGGCGCGGTGTCGGCAACCCCTTCAATTTTGGCAAATCGATTGCCTGGTATGCCTTTTTTCTCGATGATTTTGCGCGTCTCTTCCGCTCGTTCGGCAGACAAAGACCAGTTGTTGCGATCATCTGAATTGGCAAACTGAACGCTGTCGGTATGACCTCGAATGGCCACTTTGTTGGGCATGGCCGCCAGTGTTTTGGACACCTCCCCAAGCAAGGCTTGCGCCCTGGGTGTCATGGTGGTGGTTCCTAGGCCGAACATGGCAAAGTCGGCTTTGTCGATAATCTCGATGCGAAGACCATCTTTGTCCCTCGCAAACTGAACCTGATCTTTGAGCTTGTCCAGTTTGGGATTTTTAGCGATGGCCTCTTTGATTTCTTTTTCCATTTTGTCAAAGTTGGCTTTGTCAGCAGCCTCGGCTGATTTTTTGCCTGGATCGCCATCTTGACCCGACTCTTTGCTGTCGGCACCATTGGGTGAGGGATCGTTTTCAGTGGGGCCACCTTGCGAACGCGGCGTCACCATGTTCAAAGCGCTGGTTTGGCTGGCAGAGAATGGGAAACCATCGGGGTCAATGACCGAACGACCGCCAAACATGCCGTCAGAGCCCGCCAACTTGCCCATCGTTACATTGCTGTGCGAAGTTGGCTTGAAATAATCAGCAATACTTTTTCGCTGGTCTGCATTGGACGCGCCCAACAGCCACATCAACAAGAAGAACGCCATCATGGCGGTCATCATGTCGGCCAGCGCAATTTTCCAAGCACCACCGTGCGCACCGCCATGGCCATCGTCCATGACTTTTTTGATGACGATGGTGG
>JBIKJX010000223.1:0-3959 GCA_044360785.1 Limnohabitans sp. | reverse complement strand
GTAAAACGCGAACCCGACAATTTGATGCCGGTGTCAAAGTCGAGTCCCAGCTTTTCGCCAATGTCCACATGGTCGCGAACTTCAAAGTCAAAGGTCTTGGGCCCTTTGCCGTCCACGCTCCACTTGCGAACTTCTACGTTGCCATGCTCGTCTGAGCCCAAAGGCACACTTTCGTGGGGCAAGTTGGGTACAGCCAGCAACATGTCTTGCAGTTCGGCTTGCAATGCTTCTAAACGAACAGCCGATGTATCGAGTTCTGTTTTGATGTTGGCCACATCAGCCATGACTTGGTCTGTGCTTGCGCCTTTGGACTTCAACATGCCAATTTGCTTGGACAAGTTGTTGCGTTGGCTTTGCAATTCTTCAGTGCGAGTCTGCAAAGACTTGCGCTCTGTTTCTAAAGCACGAAACTTTTCTACATTCAAAAACGCTTGAGGGTTTTTGCGAGTTTCTAGACGCGCAACGGCGGCGTCTAGGTCTTTACGAAGCAATAGGATGTCTAACATTTTGAAAAAGATTTAAGCGGCCACCAAGTCATTGGCCATCGTTTAATTTTAGGCCCTTGGGCAAAGGAAATTTGACGATCTCTGTCACACCGTCTAATTTGCGAATCGACGTCGCGCCCAATGCGCGCAATCGGGTAATGACATCTTGCACCAGAACCTCAGGCGCAGAGGCACCCGCAGTCAAGCCCACTCTGTGTTTACCCACAAACCATTCGTTTTGAAGTTCTTCAGCGCTGTCAATCATGTAACTGTCGGCGCCCATGCGTGCACCCAGTTCTCGTAGGCGGTTGCTGTTGGAACTGGTAGGACTGCCGACCACCACCAACACATCGACTTGAGGCGCCATGAGCTTGACGGCATCTTGACGGTTTTGGGTGGCGTAGCAAATGTCTTGTTGCTTGGGTTCACGCACCTTGGGAAAGCGTTTCTTAACCGCCAACAAAATTTCTGCCGCATCGTCCACACTCAATGTGGTTTGGGTCACAACAGCCAAAAGTTCAGTTTGTCTGGGTTGCACTTTGGCCACGTCATGGGCGTCTTCCACCAAGTGAATGCCGTCAGGCAATTGACCCATGGTGCCTTCAACTTCTGGATGGCCTTTGTGGCCAATCATGATGAATTCGTAGCCTTCTTTGTGGAGCTTGGCCACTTCAACGTGCACCTTGGTCACCAAAGGACAAGTGGCATCAAAAATGTTGAACCCGCGCGCTTGTGCCTCTGCTTGAACGGCTTTGCTCACGCCATGCGCACTGAAAACCAAGGTGGCTCCTGGTGGAACGTCACTCAATTCTTCAATGAAGATTGCGCCTTTGGTTTTGAGATCGTTCACAACATAGGTGTTGTGAACAATTTCATGACGAACATAAATGGGCCTGCCGAACTTGGCAATGGCCGCTTCCACAATGTCGATGGCCCGATCAACACCTGCGCAAAATCCGCGAGGTTCTGCCAACAAAATTTCTTGAACGCCCATAAATTGCCTTTGCTTGCCTTTGCTTGTTGATGCTTGACTCAGGTAGATTTACAAAATACCAATCACATGAACTTCAAACGTCACAGGGTGCCCCGCCAGAGGATGATTGAAGTCAAACAACACTGCACCGTCCTCGGCCACTTGCATAACAGCGCCAGCATAAGTGCCGTGGCCGTCAGGCGTGGGAAATTGCACAACATCGCCAGGCACATAGTGTTCTTGCGATGCCCCCAATTGCGCCAAAAGTTTACGCGCAACCCATTGCTGCATGTCGGGGTTGCGTTCGCCAAAAGCCACGCCTGGGGCCAACTCAAAAGTGGTGCGAACGCCCTCTTCCAAACCCATCAAAGCGGCTTCCATGCCTGGCGATAACTCGCCAGAACCTAAAGACAACGTTGCAGGCTTGTCCTCAAAGGTATTGATGAGGGTGCCTTGAGGTCCCGCCAATCGATAGTGCAGCGTTAAAAAAGAGCCAGCTTGGACAGTGGTCATACAAATTGAATCAAAGAAAAAGGCTTTGAAAGCGCAAGCGGCGCAATTCAAAGAAGGCCAATGAAAGCCCAAACATGCCCCAGCACAGGGAATTCGGTTCAAACTTCATCAGTCGAATGCGCCATTGTAAAAAGCTTCTGTGGCTTTCCCTTCAAAAAGCAGCCCCCGGGCCAATTTATCGCATCAAAAACTCATGAATCTCCAAGAATTACCGCCAGATACCCGCCCCCGCGAAAAAATACTCACTCGGGGGGCTAGCGCTTTGAGCGATACAGAGTTGTTGGCCCTGCTCCTAAGAACGGGTATTGCAGGGCGCAATGTCCTGCAATTGGCACAAGACATGCTCTTGGCCAGCGGCGGACTGGCCAATTTATTGCTCAACTTGCCCCAGCACGCCCCCGCCATCAAAGGCCTAGGCCCCGCCAAGCAGGCCGAGCTGTTGGCCGTCATGGAATTGGCCAAACGGGCCATGGCCCAGCAACTCAGCACCCGAGAAGTCATGCAAAGTGCCGCCAGTGTTCAGCTGTACTTGCAGCTTCACTTGGCGTACACCTCACACGAGGTGTTTGCCATGCTGTTTTTGGATGCACAGCACAAATTGATCTGTATGGAAACATTGTTTCGAGGCACCTTAAGCCAAACCAGCGTCTACCCCCGAGAGGTCGTCCTGCGCGCACTTCACCATCAAAGTGCCGCAGTTGTCCTCGCACACAACCACCCCAGTGGTTCCGTTCATCCCAGCCCTGCCGACATCCACCTCACCCAAAGCCTGAAGTCTGCGTTGGCCATGGTCGATGTTCGCGTCCTAGACCATGTCATCGTTGGCCCGGGGCAGGCCTTTTCCATGGCGGAACAAGGCGTTTTATAAGTGACATAATTTTTGAGCATGGCTTGTGGCAACATTGGCGGGTGAAATTCCAATCGCTTCAAGATCTCAAACACGTCCAAAAGCAAATCGCTGAGGCACAGGCCAAAGCTGCTGCTGAGGCGGCCGCACGCGCGGCCGCGCAAAAAAGAATCGAAGCTGAAAAAAATCTGTTTGTCAGGGCGGTGGGTCAAGTTGCGTTGATGCCACTCAGCAATCAGGCACACATTCCCAAAGTTCCTCGTCCGCCAGTGGCAACGCAATTAAAAATAGACGAAGCCAAGGTCATTCAAGATTCTTTAAGCGATGAATTTGATGTCAGCACTTTGCTAGATACCGACGATGCCCTCAGCTTCAGAAGGCCCACTGTAGGGCCCGAGGTCACTCGCAAATTACGCAAAGGCGATTGGTCCATTCAAAGAGAAATTGATTTGCATGGTTTAAGAAGTGATGAAGCCCGACTGGCGTTGACCACTTTCATTCGAGAAGCACACAAACAAGGCATTCGATGTGTCCGAGTCGTGCATGGCAAGGGTTTAGGGTCGCCAGGCAAAACACCTGTACTCAAATCCAAAGTGCACAGTTGGTTGGTACAAAAAAATCAAGTCATGGCTTATGTTCAAGCCAAGCCCGCTGAAGGCGGCGCTGGAGCATTGGTGGTCTTGCTAACGCCTTCTTAAGTGCACCTTTAGAGCACAGCCTCAGCACTATTCTGAAGCTTGACGCAAAGTTTGCGACACTGGTTGCCTAAGCACCTCCGCCAAGCCCCACCAGCCTGCCAACCAAGCCAGGACCGCGCCTGTCAGTGCGCCCGCGATGGGCACCCATAGTGAGGCCGTCCACTCAAACTCAAAGACAAAACGGGCCAAGCCCCAGCCCACCAGTTCGGCCACCAAGCTGGCCAAAAAGCCCGCCATGAGGCCCACGCCCATGAGCTCGGCGGTTTGCACTTGACTAAGCAAACGACCCGTCGCACCCAACGCACGCATGATGGCAAATTCACGCTTGCGTTCTTCGCGTGTCGAAGTGACGGCTGCTGTCAGCACCAACAAACCCGCCAGCAACGTAAAGGCAAACAAAAACTCCACCGCGCGAATGACTTGGTCTAATACTTTTTGCACCT
>JBIKJX010000221.1:0-3976 GCA_044360785.1 Limnohabitans sp. | reverse complement strand
ACCCCATCAAGGATTTGAACTTTGTGGTCGATGAGGCCTTTTCACAGGCTGGGGCTGCCATGGATAATTTGCGCTTTGAGCAAGCCATGCGGGCCATGAGCCAACAAAATGCAGAGGCTGCACAAATGTTGGTCGAGGTGGACGCAGCGCGAATGGCCTTGTTTCAGTCGAAATTTTTCTTGATCGTCAATGATCAAAAAAAGGCCAGGGATTTGGCAGCCCTGTTGTACTTGGCCATTGTGGGCAGTTACCAAGCTTTAAGCCGACCCGTCAATCCACCCAACATTCGGCAGTATTTGCAAGGCTTGATTTCACACTATTTGGTTGAAAAACAAGTCAGCTGATCAGCCGCCTAATTCAAGCGCTCGACGGGCGGCATTTGCCATTTCAAATTGAGCGCATCCTCTTTGGGCCAATACAAACGCGCGTTCAACAAAAAGGGTGCATTGGCTTTGACGGGTAGCCAATTTTTTTTCATCTCTACTTTGGCAGGTGCTTCCGCTTGAATCCAAATGTCCAGAGACCCATCGCTGTTGTAGTGCAGGTCATCGCGATCACCCAAAGCAAACCGATGTAAGGGGTTGTCAATTAAAAATTCATCAGCGCCATAAGCCGTAATGGACCAAAAGGCTTTGACGGGTGGCAATTGATTGGCATCAAAATGGATGCGGTACTTGTACTTTCCATTCAATGCACGGCTCTCTTGATCAGATGCCGTGTTGGGGTAGATGGCATCCTCAGGCAAATTGGCACCCAAGCCCACCATGGCGACAACAGCACGCGTGTTGTAGTCAGTGCCGTACTTGCCCAAGTTGAGCGGCGGCGTGCGCCACGAGCCTTCTTTGTCTCGGTCATTCAGCGTACGCTTGATTTTCAAATCTGCCAGCCATCGACCCACTGAAAATCCCAAGCCATTGATGGCCGACAGCTTGACCGTTTGACCGGGTTCAAGGCCTTCTAGCGCCAAGCGTTTGAGCAGTGGGGCATCCTCAGGCGCGGCGGGGTTGTCCACCATCAATTGAAACAGACGTTCAAAAAATACCGGTGTGCTGAGTGCTTTAATTTGAGCAACTGGGGGTAGCCCTGGTGCCGAAACATTGATTGGTTTCTCAGCAGGATTGGCCGCAATGGCATTTTCTGAAGATTTGAAAGCTTTCAGTTTTAAGCCATCTTGAATGCGATGAACGGTTTCAAAGTCGGCTGCGCCGTTGGTTTGCGTTCGCCCAATGAGCCACACCATGTCGGTGGGCGAACGGAGCAATGTCATGTTCTCTGGAACAGTGCCTTGCCAATCGGGCCCTGCCAATAAGTAGAGGGCGGCGTTGCCAGTGCGCGTTCGGGTTCCTGGCGATGCAAACACATTGGTCCAAGCATCCATAAAGGGCATCAACTCATAGCGCTCTGATTGGACGGGCATTTCAAAGAGCCATGGCCCTTTCTTCATGCTCAGAAATGCGGTGGTGTAAAGGGTGTCGACATTAGGTCTGACCACATCTTTGAAGTTGGCGTCTGGAAATTGTCGGACTCGACGCAGCGCGTTTTCAGGGCCAATGTTGATGGCGCTTTGCGCGCGCGTGATGTCCATGATCACCAAGGGATAGCCATACACATAAGCCTCGGCACCCAACATGATTTTGTCTTTGAGTGCATACAGCGTCACCAGCAATAAGCCTATCAGCAAGCCAACAACCATGACAACGCGACGCATGATGGGCCAGACAGTTTTAGACATACATTGAATTCGCAGTCCCTACTTTGATCAGTTGTACCAGTAGGTGTATTCGTCTTCTTTGGTGTGATGCTGATCTAAAGTTTTGTCGATCATGATGGGCATTTCAATGAAGGTGGGCCAAAGCGGCTCGGCCATGCCCTGATGGTGAGATTTCAACAGCGCTTGCAGTTCTTTGAGCTTTTCAATTTGAGTGCTCGCCAGATTGTTTTTCTCCGTGGGGTCTGACTTGAGGTCATACAAAAAATCTTTGTCGGGCTTGGCTGAGTGAATCAATTTCCAGCCCTTGAATTGAACCGCACGCAAGCCACCATCGCGCCAAAACAGCGGGCGATCTGGCAAGGCTTGCTTTGCAACTTTGGCGTTGGTGTGTTGAAGTGCCTGCAAGATGTTCATCCCATCGATGGGGCGGTCTGACGGCATTTTTGCGCCTGCAGCAGCCACCAAAGTGGGTGTGAAATCAATGTGAGAGGTTGGCTGCTTGAATTGTTGCCCCGGGCTGATTTGCGCTGGCCATTGCATGGCAGTTGGGACCCGCAATCCACCTTCAAAGAAAGTGAGCTTCCATCCTCGGTAAGGTTGATTGACATCCGGAATACCGATGTAACCTGGCGCACCGTTGTCGCTAGAAAAAATGATCAACGTATTTTGGTCAATGCCGTTGTCTTTGAGTGCCTGAAGGACACGGCCAACACTTCGATCGACCGAGCGAATCATGGCGCCATAAACGCGGCGACGGTGATCTTTAATTTGGGGCAGGGCGTCGTAGTCTTCTTTGCTGGCTTGGAGGGGCGTGTGAACACCCCAATGTGCCAAGTACATGAAAAACGGTCTGTTTTTATTTTTGCCAATGGCGTTGACGGCTTCGTCGGTGAAGTAATCAGTGAGGTAGCGTTTGGGTTCAAACCAAGTCCCTCCATTGAAGCTCACGCCAAACCGCATGTTGGGCCACAAGAATCTGTCAATGGGATCAAAGTCCTGTTTGGAATTGACCGAACGGGGATCGTTCACAGGCAAATACAAACCGCTTTCCATGAACAGGCTTTCGTCGAAGCCTTGGTTGTTGGGGCGCATTTCTGGCGTACTGCCCAAGTGCCATTTGCCAATGTGAATGTTGTGATAGCCACGCTCTTTGAGCATTTCGGCGGCTGTGCGTTCTGAGGGGGGCATGCCCAGTTTGTCAAAGCTGGGCGTGGCTTTGGCCTTCGCATGGTCGACACTCACAGGGTGAGGCTTGGTGGGGTCGGCGTACAAAGAGCCTGCAACGCGGGCCATGGCGCCAGGGGTGGGTGTGAACTCAACGCCAAATCGCCAAGGATAACGACCCGTCAGCAAGGCCGCGCGCGATACGGTACAAACTGCACTGCCTGCATAGGCCTGATCGAACCTCACGCCGGCATTGGCGATGGCATCGATGTTGGGGGTTGGCACGCCTTCAGCGCCTCGGCCACCCCCATGCATGGTGACATCGTTGATGCCCAAATCGTCGGTCAAAATGACAATGATGTTGGGCGGTCTTTGCGCGGAGGGTGTCGCTTCAGAGGCAGGCCCATTGGCCCATGGAATGTCTTGCGGCGCACTGCGGGGGTTTGCCCAATCTGTGTACCAGCCCAAGCTGTATTGCAAGATGTAAAGCCGATTGACATACACCAAGCTGACCAATCCAACGACAACTCCCAAGATGATCAGCGATTTGCGTTGTATTTTCATAAGGCCTTGCTATAATAGAGTAGTGCTTGCGCAAATTCGCGGGCGTCAAAAGTTTGCAAATCATCCAGTTGCTCGCCCACACCAATGAAATAAACAGGAATGGGTTTTTCGCGCGCGATGGCGCACAGAACGCCGCCTTTGGCGGTGCCATCTAACTTGGTCACAATCAATCCAGTTAGGCCCAAGGCTTCGTCAAATGCTTTGACTTGCGTCAGGGCATTTTGACCGGTGTTGCCATCAATCACCAAAAGAACTTCGTGCGGCGATTCAGCATCAGCCTTTTGCACCACACGTTTGATTTTTTTAAGCTCTTCCATCAAATGCAGCTGGGTGGGCAACCGGCCTGCGGTGTCAACCAAGACCACATCACGACCGCGTGCCTTGCCTGCAGAAACAGCATCAAAACTGACTGCCGCCGGATCACCGCCTGCTTGGCTGATGATTTCAACTGTATTGCGTTGGGCCCACACTGCCAACTGTTCCCGGGCTGCAGCGCGGAAAGTGTCTGCGGCTGCTAGCAAGACGCTGGCGCCTTGT
>JBIKJX010000396.1:0-13977 GCA_044360785.1 Limnohabitans sp. | reverse complement strand
CATGCAGCGAGGTCATGAGCAACCCATCCGGCGCCACGGCGAAGCAGGTACCGTCGCTGCCCGGGTAATCGTCGTACTCATGCTGTGTCGCCGCGAAAGTGCAGGAGGACGACGCGCACTCCTCCATGCGTACGCGCAGTTGGAGCTTGCCCATGATCCGCCGAGGGATGCTCACCATCGGATCGGCATCAGGGTCTTCATCGAGGTCTACGAGTCGGCCGTCCTCGGTGACGACGCGCAGGTCGAGGTCGCTGCAGTCGTCGTCGCAGGAGCCGAACACCATCGCACGGTGCGCCCCGGTGACATCAAGCGGCAGGACCGTCTCTTCACCGGCTTTGAGACGGCCGATGATCACATTGCCGATGGCGCGCCTGTCGTCTTCATCGGCGTCGGACTGCGCCCCCAGCCAGCCTGCGTGGTACGCAAGGTTGACCCGCGCCTGATGCTCGCGGCTGCCGATGAAGGCGTCGCAACCGCAGAGCAGCACGAGGGCGGCTGCGAGAAGGAGCCGATGGCGAGGGATACGCATGGGGTGGATGCCTAGGTGAAGAGGACGGGGACAGGATAGGTCAACAGGGCGTGGGCTCAAAAACTGAGCCTCGCGATCGCCGCCCGTGCCGACTTCCTATCCGCCCCTCACCTTCGCCTTTGGCGCCCGCTTCGCCAGGACCTCCGCCATCCGCGTCTGCCAGCCGCAAGATCAACCGCCGTCGGCGAACTCCGGATAGAGCGTCATGCCGCCGCAGGCGAAGATCGTCTGGCCGTTGATGTAATCGGAGGCGTCCGAGGACAGCCACACCGCAACCTTGCCGATGTCGTCAGGCTGACCTACGCGACCGTACGGGATGAGTTCAAGGAGCTTGGCCAGCGCCTCAGGCGTCTCCCATGCCGGGCGATTGATCGGCGTGGCGATCGCACCAGGACCGATCGAATTGACGCGGATCTTCTGCGGTGCAACTTCCTGCGCCAGACTCTGCATGAACAGCTTCACGCCACCCTTGGACGCCGCGTAGTTGACATGGCCCGCCCAGGGGATGACTTCGTGCACCGAAGACATGCAGATGATCTTGCCGGCCGCCGAAGAGACCTCCGACTGCACGCCGCGCTTCATCATCTCGCGAGTGGCGCGACGGCTGCACAAGAACATGCCCGTCAGGTTCACGTTGATGACCTTGTTCCACTGGGCGAGGGTCATCTCGTGGAACGCGGCATCCTGCTGCAGTCCTGCGTTGTTGACGAGGATGTCGATCGCGCCCCACTGGTCGATCATCCGGTCGAACATCGCCTCGACCTGCTGCTCGTTCGAGACGTCCGCCTGGATGGCCATGGCGCGTCCACCTGCCGCCTCGATCGCCGCGACCACAGGCACCGCGCCCGCCGCGTTGCCCGCGTAGTTGACGACGACATCGGCGCCCGCCTGCCCGAGCGCGATGGCGACCCCGGCTCCGATGCCCGAACTTGCGCCGGTGACCAGCGCTTTTTGACCCTTCAACGGTTGGATAGTCATCACAAAACCTCTTTTGCTGCCCTGTGGCTCAGTGGGAACGCCATTCGTCGATCAGTGAGGCCACCAGCCCGGTCCATCCCGTTTGATGGGAAGCCCCGAGTCCGACACCCGTGTCGCCGTGGAAATACTCGTGGAAGGTCAGATAATCGCGCCAGTGCGGATCGGTCTGGAACTTCTCGATGTTGCCGTACTCCGGCCGACGTCCGTCGGCGTCGCGCGTGAACACCGCGATCAGGCGGTTGGCATGCTCGCGGGCGATATCTTCGATCGTCCACGTCTTGCCATCCTTGTCGGTGACCGTCAGGTCGTTGCCGTGCGCCTTGGCGAGCTTGCGCAGCGACTCGATCATCAGGAACGCGGTCGGGAACCAGATCGGACCGCGCCAGTTGGAGTTGCCGCCCTTGATCTTGCAGTCGGCTTCGCCCGGCTCGTAGCCGACCTCGTTGTTGCCGAGCCTGAAGGGATGCTCGAGATGCGCCCGCGAGAGGCTGCGCAGACCGAAGTCCGAGAGGAACTCGTCCTTGTCGCACAACCACTGCAGCATCCGCTCGAGCTGGTTGCGATCGACGATGGTCATCGCCAGCGTCTCGCCCTCCGGGGTCTTGATGCGGGAGATGCAACGATCGACGAGCTCGGTGCGGTTGTTCATGAACCAGTTCAGGGTCGAGCTGAACTCGGGGAACTGCTTGAGCCAATCGGTCTCGAGACGCTCGACCGCGTACAGCGGGATCAACCCCACCATCGAACGGACGCGGATCTTCTCGAAGTGCCCGTCGGGATAACGCAGCACGTCGTAGAAGAAGCCGTCGGTATCGTCCCAAAGATCGTGGTCACGTCCGCCTTGGCGCTTCATTGCCGCGCCGATGTAGACGTAGTGCTGGAAGAACTTGGTCGCCAAGCTCTCGTAGGTGTTGTTCTCCTTCGCCAGCTCGAGCGCGATGCGCATCATGTTGAGACAGAACTGCCCCATCCAACCCGTGGCATCGGACTGCTCGAGCACGGCCCCACCGGGCAGCTTCTCCGAGCGATCGAACAACGTGATGTTGTCGAGCCCGAGGAAACCGCCCTCGAAGACGTTGTTGCCGCGGCTGTCGACCTTGTTGATCCACCAAGCGAAGTTGATGAGCAGCTTGTGGAAGCAGCGCTCGAGGAAGGCGCGGTCGGCGACGCCGGAGCGCACACGATCCATGTTGTAGACGCGCCAGACCGCCCATGGATGCACCGGTGGGTTGAGGTCCGAGAACTCCCACTCGTACGCGGGGATCTGCCCGTTCGGATGCTGGAACTGCTCGAACAGCATCAGCCAGAGCTGCTGCTTGGCAAAGTCGGGGTCGATGACCGCGATCGCCACCGTGTGGAACGCCAGATCCCACGCCGCAAACCACGGATATTCCCATTTATCCGGCATCGACAGCACGCGCATCGAATTGAGGTGCCGCCAGTGCTTGTTGCGGATCTCGTGACGCGAGTCGGGCGGTGGCGCATCGGGGTTGTCACCCTTCAACCACAGGTCGACGTCGAAGATATAGTTCTGCTTCGACCACATCATGCCGGCGAAGGCCTGGCGCTGGATGCGGCACTCGTCTTCCGAAGCGCCCTTCGGATGGATCGTCTTGTAGAACTGGTCCGCCTCGCGACGCGCACGGGTGACGATCGCGTCCACCCCCGAAGCGGCAGCCCCGGCATCATCCGACAGGCGGAAGTGGAAGACCACCGAGCCACCGGCTGGCACGTTGCGGCGGTAGTGGATGCCCGCCTTGGTGCCGTGGTTACCGGGGTTCGTGGCCGACGTTTCGCCGTTGACGATATGGCGGTGGAAGGCGTCCTTATAGTAGCCGCTGCCGTTCTCGGGCGTGACGCCGTAGAGGCGCTCGACATTCGTCTCGTTGTCGGTGAACAGGGGCGTGCCATCGGCATCGGCCGAGAAGTGGCGCTGGCCGAGCGAATACTTGAACGGCAGATTGGTCAGCCCGTCGGCCTGCGAGTCGTCGGCGACGAACTTCAGCTGCTTGCCGCGCTTGGCATCGAGCTTGATCTCCGGCGCACGCTTACGGTCCTTGCCCCAGCCCCAGATGTTGCGGAACCAGAGCTGCGGGATCAGGTGGATCTCGGAATCTTCAGGACCGCGGTTGCAGACCTCGACACGGACGCAGAGGTCCTCAGGCCCTTCCTTCGCGTACTCGACGAAGACGTCGAAATAGCGGTCCTCATCGAAGATGCCGGTATCGAGCAGCTCGAACTCGGGACCACGGCCGTTGCGGCTGCCATTCTCTCGCACCAGCCACTCGTACGGGTACTCCGCCTGCGGGTACTTGTACAAGTACTTCATGTAGCTGTGGGTCGGAGTGCTATCGACGTAGAAGTAGTACTCCTTCAGGTCTTCGCCATGGTTGCCCTCGGCAGGGATCAACCCGAACGGGCGTTCCTTCAGGATCGGGTCACGACCGTTCCACAGCGCCAAAGAAAAGCACAGCAGCTGGTATTGATCAGAGACGCCGGCCAGGCCGTCTTCGCCCCAGCGGTAGGCCTTGCTGCGGGCCATGTCGTGCGTGAGATCGTTCCACGCTGCGCCGTTGCTGCTGTAGTCCTCGCGGACCGTTCCCCAGGACCGCTCGCTGAGGTAAGGCCCCCATCGGTACCAAGGCTTACCCCCGCGGGCTTCCTTCAGCCGATCATGCTCGGCCGTGCGAACCTCTTTGACCATAGAGCCCCCTCATCGGCAGCCTCTGGTCGCGAAACCGGGCCACTGACGCGATCGTTTTTCTCGAAGAGGCCCCTCCCCTCCGATGCCGCAGAATGGATCCGATCCGGATTGAAAACAAGCCAAATCGGATGAATTTATGCCACGAATCGGCGCGGCTAGACGGGATAGCGCTGATCCGTTGCGTGCAGGCGAGTGGCGAGTTGCCGCAACAGTTTGCGGGTCTCCTCAGGGTGTGTGCCGAGCAAGTGCTCGAAGTTCTCGCGGGTCATGGGGTCAAGGTCGAGATCGGTGACCGCCACGACTGCCGCTGAACGGGGCAGATCGAGCAGCAAGCCCATCTCGCCCACCCACTCGCCCGGTCCCAGCTCGGCGATGACCTGCTCCTGACCATCGGGCTGGCGCTTGCGCACCTCGAGCCTGCCCGCGCGGATGAGATACGCCCGATCGGAGGGGCTGCCCTCCTCGAAAAGGCGGGTCCCGCGGGGCACATGCCGATAGCCGCAACCCTCGAAAAGACAAGGGTATCGATCCGTGTGATGGAGCTTCGCGCAGCCGGTGCCGTGGCGCTCACCGCCGATCAACCGGTACGAGGCCACAGCGAGCGCAGCGCCCAAGACAGGACCCACGAAGTAGAGCCACAGGTCGGCGAATGTGCCCATCAGCACCGCGGGAGCCAGGCTGCGTGCCGGGTTCAGGCTGGTGCCCGAGACGGGTGCTTCCACCATCACCAACAACGCGATCAGGGCTCCAGCCAGCCACGGCGTGAAACGCGCGAGGCGGCGGCTGTCCACGCACCAGAAGATGAGCAATACCAGCGCGAAAGTCATCATGAGTTCGGCAGCGAGCGCGACCGTCGTCGAGTAGCCCGTGCCCGGTCGCGTCATGCCGAGATCCACGGTGTGCGCCGCTTCGCCCGCCACCGCCATGACCACCAAGACGCCGAGAACGGCGCCGCATGTCTGTGCCAGCACGTAGGCGAGCGCATCTGCAGTGCCGATCTTGCCGCGCAACCAGAACGCGAAGGTCATCGCCGGATTGAGGTGCCCACCGCTGCGCTGGCCAAGCGGCGAAAGCACGACCGCCGTGCCCCCTCCGGCGAACAACAGCCCGGTCGCCAATCGCCGCCAAGGCTCCGAGGGGATGAGCTCGGCCATCACGCTGCCGTCCGACCACATGAACACGACGGCACCAATCCCGATACCCATCATGATCGCCGTACCGAAGAACTCGCTGAGATAGTCCGACCACCCGAGCTTCATATCGCCCCCTGCCAAGTCGATCGCATCACGCGGGGGGCTACGCGCGGGTCGCTCGAAAACACATTGAAAAATGCCCACCGTTATGGCCTCCTAGGATTACTCCGAAATGGATTAATTCAAGAAAAATATTTCGCGGAAGGGTTCGCGGAAGGAAGAACGGGTGGCCAGTCGCAACGATGTTGTCGTCAGTCTCGAGCTTCCGCGGCGCACCTCGGCGATCGTGCTCGCGGCAGGGCGCGGCAGCCGCTTGCTCGGGCTGACCTCACGCCGCTCCAAGCCTGCCGTCTATTTCGGCGGTAAATTCCGCATCATCGACTTCGCGCTGTCGAACGCCGTCAACTCGGGCATACGGCGCATCGCGGTGCTGACCCAGTACACGAGCCACAGCCTGATCCGCCACATCCAACTCGCCTGGGGTTTCTTACGCGGTGAGATCGACGAATTCGTGCAGGTGCTGCCGGCCAACCAGCGCCTCGGCAGCGACGACTGGTACCAAGGCACGGCCGATGCCGTCCACCAGAACCGCGAGATCATCCGTGGTTTCGACAGCGAATATACGGTCGTCCTCGCGGGCGACCACGTGTACAAGATGAACTACGCGGTCGCCCTCGCGCACCATGTGAAGCATGGCCGCGGCTGCACCGTCGTGTGCACCGAGGTGCCCCGCGGAGAGGGTCGCAGTCTCGGCATCCTCTCGGTGGGCGAAGACGATGTGGTCACCGACTTCGTCGAGATGCCGGCAGAGCCGACCGGTCTACCCGACGCACCCGATCAAGCACTGGCCTCGATGGGCATCTACATCTTCGACACGGCGTTCCTGCTGAGCGAACTGACGCGCGACGCTGAGGACCGGCACTCCAGCCACGATTTCGGTCGCGACCTCATCCCACGACTGGTGCGCGAGCAGCGCGTGGTCGCGCACCGCTTTTCGTCCAGCGTGGTGGACCGCGGCACCGATACCGCGCCCTACTGGCGGGACATCAGCACGCTCGATGCCTATTGGGACGCCAACATCGACCTGGCGATGACCACTCCCCTGCTCGACATCTACGACGACCGCTGGCCGATCTGGACCTATCAACCCCAACTGCCGCCGGCCAAGTTCGTCCACAACACTGCCGACCGTCGCGGTCACGCCAGCGAGTCGCTGGTGTCCGGCGGTTGCATCATCTCGGGTGCGGTGGACCGGTCCGTGCTCTTCTCCGGAGTGCGCGTGAACTCGTTCGCGAGCGTCGGCTTCAGTGTGCTGCTGCCCGGGGTGCAGGTGGGTCGCGGCGCCCGACTTCAACGCGTGATCGTCGACCGCAATGCGCAGATCCCACCCGACCTCGTCGTGGGCGAGGATGCGGCACTCGATGCCGAACGGTTCGTGCGCACCGAGAACGGGGTGACACTGATCACCCCTGCGATGCTCGACCGACTGAGCCTCGGAGGACACCCGAAGTGAACCGCCCAGTCAGCGTGTTGCACGCCACCACGGAGATCGCGCCGTGGGTCAAGACCGGTGGTCTTGCCGATGTGACCGCGGCCCTGCCTGAGGCTCTCGCGCGACAGGGCAGCGATAACCGGACGGTGGTGCCGGGTTTCCCGGCGATCCTCGACGCGCTCCAAGAGGCGCGGTCGATCTACGAAGCCCAAGGACTCTTCGGCACCGCACGCATGCGCGTGCTGCAGGGGCGCCTGCCCGGACGGTCCACGGCGGTGTACGTCATCGACGCGCCCTCGATGTACCTGCGTCCCGGCACACCCTACGCGCCACCGCAGGGTCAGGATTGGGGCGACAACCTGCTGCGCTTCGCGATGCTCGGTTGGGTGTCCGCAAAGCTCGCCAGCGGCGAGATCGACGGCGCTTGGCGGCCCGATGTGCTGCATGTGCACGACTGGCATCCTGCGCTGGCCCACACCTATCTCGCCGACGCCTGGCCGCCCGTCAAGACCGTGCTGACCATCCACAACATCGACTATACGGGCCGGTTCCGACCCCACGACTTCCATCGGCTGAACCTCCCGCACTGGGTGGCCGTCGGTCTCGGGCCGCTCGAATACTTCGGCGATCTTTGCCTGCTCAAGGCGGGCATGTTGCTCGCCCACAAGGTCACCACCGTCAGCCGTACCTACGCAGCCGAGATCATCGCCGGCAGGCATGGCAACGGCCTCGACGCCGTGGCGCGCTCACGAGCCGACGGGATCACCGGCATCGTCAACGGCGTCGACTACGGGACCTGGGATCCGCGCCACGACCCGATGCTGCCGGCGCATTACCACCATGACGATCTCGCAGGAAAAGCCGCGTGCAAGACCGCCTTGCGAGCGCGGTTCGATCTGGAGAGCCATCCGGACCGCCCGATCTTCGTCATCGTGAGCCGCCTGAACGGGCAAAAAGGCCTCGACCTCGCCGCCGACGCCGCCGACTCCATCGTCGAATCGGGCGGGCAACTGATCGTCATCGGCAGCGGCGAAAGCCACCTCGAATGGCGCTTCCAGATGCTGCGTGATCGTCACCCCAAGCAGATCGGCGTGTATCTCAGCTACTCCGATCCTTTGGCGCACCTCGCCATCGCCGGCGGCGACATGCTCCTCATGCCCTCGCGTCACGAACCCTGCGGGCTCACACAGCTCTACGCCAAGCGTTACGGCACCCTGCCGATCGTGCAGTCCAACGGCGGACTTGCCGACACGGTCGACGAGCGCACCGGATTCCTTTTCGACGAACGCTTCACCACGCTGGCGGAGACGGCGAGGCAGGCGATGCACCTGTTCCAGGACCGCAGGCGTTGGCGGGTGATGATGTCCGCGGCGATGCTCTCCGACCACGGCTGGCGACAGTCTGCCATCGAATACCAGCAGCTCTACGAAGGGCTCGCGGTGCATCGATGAACGACAGTGACGAGTTGTCCGCACTGCGCGGCGTCAATCTGCAGCTCCAGGGCACCGTGGCCTCGTTGCGCAGCGCGCTTGAGGACGCCGCCACACGCGGCCGTTCAGATGTCCAGGCCGCAGAGGCACGCGCCGCGAGCGAGATAGCAGATCTGCGTCGCGCCATCGATTCGCTGCGACAGGCACTCGAAGACACCGCATCCGCAGGCCGTGCGGATACTCAGGCAGAGAAGGCACGGGCCGCGGCAGAAGCGCAGCAACTGCGCAGCAGCATCGACGCCCTGCGCACCGAAATGGACAGCCTGCGCGCCGCCCATCAGTCGGCGCTGACCCGTCAAGAGTCGGCGGCCCTACTCGAGAAGAAGAACCTCCGCGAACAAGTGCAGCTGCTGCGCTCAGAGCTGGAAAAACGAAAATGAACGACACTCAGACCAGCGCCCGTCAACGGCGCAAGAAACCGTCCAAGGCCGTCGCACTGCGCCGCGCCGAGACGCTGCTCGAGGTCTCGCGCCGCTGCGCAGCGGCCAGCGATGTCGTCAGCGTACTCAAGACACTCGTCGACATCACGGTCGAAGCGCTCGACTGCGACCGCGGCACGCTGTTCCTCAACGACTCCGAGACCGGGGAGCTCTACTCACGGGTCGCCCAAGGCGACCTCGTCCGCGAGATCCGCATCAACAACACCTCGGGGTTCGCCGGACATGTCTTCCAGACCGGCGATGCCGTACTGACCGACGATCCGTATTCGGATGCGCGCTTCAACCGTCAGGTCGACGATTGGACAGGCTACACAACCCGCAACATCGCCTGTGTCCCGGTCCGTGTCGGCTCGGGCGAGATCATCGGCGCGATGCAATGCCTGAACAAGAACACGGGGTCATTCACCGCGGGCGACCTGCAACTCCTCGTGGACATGACCTCGCAGGCAGCCATCGCGATCAGCAGCCTGCACTTCATCGAGCACACCGAGAAGCTGCGGCAGAAGGAACTGAAATTCATCAATCTGGTCGCCGAGATCAACCAGGAGTTCGATTTGTCCCGCCTGCTGCAGCGTGTGGTGGCCGAGACCACCAAGATGCTGCGTGCGGAGCGGGCGACCATCTTCGTGTACGATGCCTCGACCAAGACCCTGTTCTCGCGGGTGGCCGTGGGCGGCGATTTCAACGAGATCCGCTTTCCGTCAGGGCTCGGCATCGCCGGCGAGACCTTCACGTCCGGGAAGACGCTCAACATCCCGCATGCCTACGCCGACCTCCGCTTCAATCCGGCATTCGATCGTCAGACCGGGTTCTTCACGCGATCGATCCTCTGCACGCCGATCTACAACAAGAACGGCGTGATCATCGGGGTCACCCAGGTCCTGAACAAGGAGAACGGTGCCTTCACCCAAGAAGACGAGCAGCGGCTCAAGGCCTTCACTGCGCAGGTCTCCATCGCGCTGGAGAACTCGAAGCTGTTCGACGACGTACAGCGGATGAAGAGCTACAACGACAGCATCCTGCACAGCATGTCGAACGCCGTGATGACGCTCGACGCGACCGGCAAGATCGTCACCTGTAACGGCGCAGGTTTGCGTATCTGGGAGTCCAAGGAGGGAGCACTCCTCGGCAGACCGCTGACCGAATTGCTCGACGACGCCGGACACTGGTTGGCTGAGAACATCTCCTCCGCCAAGGCCTCCGGCGAGACCGGCTACTTCCCGGACGCCCTGTTGACGCTGGGCGGCGTCAGCCGCTCGGTCAATGTGAGCGTCATGCCGCTGCGTGCAGCGGACGGTGCGAAAGAGCTCGGCGCCATGCTGATGTTCGAGGACATCAGCGCCGAGAAGCGCATGAAGTCGACCATGTCTCGCTACATGGACCCCGCCATCGCGGCGCAGATGCTGGAAGGCGGCGGGTTGGACCTGCTCGGCGGTGCGAGCAAGGAAGCCACCGTCATGTTCACCGACGTGCGCGGCTTCACCACGATCACCGAGGAGTACGGCCCCCAAGGGACCGTGTCCTTCCTAAACGAATACTTCACGCTGATGGTCGAGTGCATCAACAAGCAGGGGGGCATGCTCGACAAGTTCATCGGCGATGCGATCATGGCCTGCTTCGGGTTACCGGCGGCGCACGAGGACGATCCGGACCGGGCCGTCAAGGCGGCGATCTCCATGATCCGCGAGCTCTGGGCCTGGAACGATCAGCGGCGGAAACTCGGCCTCAAGACCGTCGACATGGGGATCGGTCTGAACACCGACACCGTCGTCTCGGGGAACATCGGTTCGCCGAAGCGCATGGACTATACGGTCATCGGCGACGGCGTGAACCTCGCATCGCGCCTCGAGAGCGCATGCAAAGCCTACTCCGCGCATATCCTGGCCAGCGAGTCCACGATCGCCAAGCTCCGCGGCACCTACCGGTACCGCGACATCGATCTGGTGGTGGTCAAAGGCAAGACGCGACCGGTGCGCGTCTACGAGATCCTCGATCACCATGACGCCGAGTCCTTCCCCAACATGGTCGACGTCATCGCGAGGTTCAACGATTCGATGAACGCCTATCGCAGCGGAGATTGGTCTCGGGCGCGAGACGGCTTCCGGCAGTGCCTGAGGCTCAACCCCGCCGATCGGCTGTCCGAGACCTACATCGGTCGCTGCGACCATCTCGAGTCACATCCCCCTGAGGGCGAATGGGACGGTGTCTGGGTGATGAAAGACAAATGAGTACAGGTCAGTCCTGCGAAGCCGCGATGAGGGCATCCCTCGCGACGTTGGCGCCGCGCTGCCCCGCTGCGAAACTGACAGAACTCGTGGCGCTGGTCGACTCCACGATGCTCGAAAGCACGCGGTACTACCACCATCTGACGCATGCGCTGATGGTGGGAGGGTCGAACGATCCCCTCGACATGCTGGTCGGACTTTTCCACGACCTCATCCAGGTGAATGTCGATCAGGGCTTGGCGCCGGCCGCACGCGCACAACTCGAGGGGATGATCCATTCGCCGGCGCCGCTGTCCTATGCGCTGATCGACTCGCCCTCGACGCGGTCCGATCGGACCTTCGAGATGGTACGCATGATGTTCGGCCTCGCACCGGGCCAGACACTGAGCCCCTTCGGCGGACAGAACGAGTTCCTGAGCGCCCTTGCTGCGGCCAAGGCGCTGGCATCGGTCCTCGATGAGGCCGATATCGTGGCGGTGACCTTGGCCATCGAGGCCACCTTACATTTTCGCAAGGATAACGCCGATGTCCCGCGAGCGTCTTTGCACAAGCTCGCGATGCTCAACGAGCACTTTGCCTTGGGGCTGTCGGAGAACGCCCTGAGCGCACAGGTCCACCGATCCGTCCGACTCGCCAACCGTGATGTCTGCAGTTTCGGCAGCGACGACCTGATCGCGCTGCTCGACGACACTTGGGACCTGATGCTCGAATCGTCACCGGACCTGCGTCGGACGGAAGGCGCCGGTCTGACCCGCTATCGCCAGACTCTGCACCGGATGACGCACTTCTTGGGCTCGCTGACGGCGCCGGTGATCTATCGACAATTCGATTCCGAGCCCGATGCTGCGAACTTCGAGGCCCTCACGCTCCGTACTGCGCGCAACATCGCGGCGATCAGGTCGATCATGCACTGCAAGCTGCTCGCGACCAGTCTCCTCGAGGCCGCTGCCGCCTCGGCGGAGGCGAAGTTCCTCCCGAAAAGGCACGCACTCGCAGGCGTGGCCGGGATAGGCGCGCGGGTCGAACCCGCGATGCTTCCGGTCCTCGCCGTCGGCAGCGATGCCGTGGTCGAGTTCGACATCCGCCAATCACCGCTCTCGTACGCCATCGCCGCGTCGATGACGGCGAGCACGATCGAGCGATGCCTTCAGGGTCTGGATCCGGTGGCGCCCGTCCCCGGCGGCCTGCTGGCCATGGTCCCTGAAAAAATCTCCGCGCAGGCCCGAGTGCTCGCGGGATCGATGATCCGAGGATAAACCACCATGTCTGCGCACCCTGTCCTGCATCAGCTCAACACGCGGGTCTATCTCACCGAGCGCAGCCGCGAACTGGGCAGGCCTGCCACACTCGATGACCTGCCGGATACGCTGATCGGTGAGCTCGTCGATTCCGGCGTGGGCATCCTTTGGCTGCTGAGTGTCTGGAGCATCGGCCTCGCCTCGCAGAAAGTCTCACGCTCGAACCCCGAGTGGCTGCGCGAATTCGCCCACACGCTGCCGGACCTCAATGACGAGGACATCGCAGGCTCAGGCTTCGCCATCCGCGACTACTCGGTCGCGGACGGACTGGGCGGTCCGAAAGCCCTTGCCGCGCTGCGGCGCCGCTTGGCCAAGCGGGGGCTCCGGCTCATGCTCGATTTCGTGCCCAACCACATGGGGCTCGACCATCCATGGCTTGAGTCGCATCCGGACTATTTCGTCCAAGGCAACGCCCAGCAGCTGCAGGACGAGCCGCAGAACTTCTTCGCGCATGGCGCAGCAGGCCGCATCTTCGCGCACGGACGTGATCCGTATTTCCCGGGATGGCCGGACACCGTCCAGCTCGACTATTCGAGCGCCGCGTTGCAAGCCAGACTGCAGCAAGAGATCCTCCAGATCGCCGCACAGTGCGACGGTCTGCGTTGCGACATGGCGATGCTGGTGACGCCCGAGATCTTCCAGCGCACCTGGGGCAGACCGACCGCGGATTTCTGGACGCCAGCGATCCGCGCCGTGAAGGACGCCCATCCGGACTTCATCTTCATGGCCGAGGTCTACTGGGACATGGAGTCACAGCTCCACGCCGTCGGCTTCGACTATTGCTACGACAAACGCTTGTATGACCGTCTGCGCGATGGTGACCATGCCGGCGTCCGCGGTCACCTGCGGGCAGACATCACCTATCAATCGCGCCTCGCGCGGTTCCTCGAGAACCACGACGAGCCGCGCGCCGCCGACACCTTTCCGCACGACCGACATGTCTCGACAGCGGCACTGACCTTCCTGTCACCCGGGCTTCGCTTCTTCCACCAAGGACAGGCCGAAGGGCGCCGCGTGCGCATCTCGCCTCACCTCGTACGCGGACCGGACGAAGCGCCGGATGCCAGAACAACTGAGCTCTATTCGAAACTTCTCGGGCTGCTCAAAGATCCGATCTTCCACGACGGCGAATGGGGTCTGCTCGAGATCTCCCGTGCATGGGACGACAACTGGAGCTCCGATTGCCTCGTCGCGTGGTACTGGCGCGATGCGGCGGGTCGCGTGGCGCTCTGCATCGTCAACCTGGCCGGACACGAGGCACAGGGCAAGATCCATCTTCCAGAGTGGCTGCAGCACCTGAGCGCCCGCAGTTGGCGGAACGACTGGAGCGACGACGGTTTTTCGATGCCTGCCGAGCAGTGGCACCAAGGTGCGTGGACGCTCTTTGCACAGCCCTCGCAGGTCTTCGTCCTGCGCTGCGGCCCGCCGGCGTAGCGCTGCCGTCATTCCGGCCGCACCCTCGGCCGGAGCCACCTGGACAAGATCCTCTTTACGCCTGACCTCGGTGTCTGGAATCTCGGGGCAAGACCGCTCGCGCCGAGAACGGATACATGAGTTGCGCGAGATAACCTGCCGGCACCGCCTCGTCGGCAAGCCCGTATGCCGACGGCCAGCGACCTGCTGGGGCA
>JBIKJX010000220.1:0-3982 GCA_044360785.1 Limnohabitans sp. | reverse complement strand
GCAGCGACACCAGATTGCCAAATTGGGCATTGCCCGAACTTTCCAGAACATTGAATTGTTTGAGGCCGCCACCGTGCTCGACAATTTATTGCTGGGTCGAAACCGGTTTTTTCAAGGCCATTGGTGGCAACAAGTTTTGCACACCCCTGCCTTAGCTCGTTTAGAAGAGGAAGCACGGGCCGAAGTAGAAACTGTGATCGATTTTTTAGACCTCACAGCTTGGCGCAATGCTCCCATCTCTGGACTGCCCTATGGTGTTCGCAAAGTGGTTGAATTAGGCAGAGCCATTTGCACCAAACCTGAGCTCTTGTTTTTAGACGAACCCGCATCCGGATTGAATCCAGAAGAAACGCGCGACCTGGCTTTTTGGATTGATGACATTCGAAAAGAACTCGGCATCACGGTGGTCATGGTAGAGCACGACATGTCCTTGGTGAGTGCTGTCGCCGACCGCGTCATTTGCATGGCACAAGGTCGCATATTGGCTGAAGGGAGCGCTGCTGAAGTGCAAAGCAATCCCTTGGTCATTTCAGCCTATTTAGGAGCTTAGCAATGAGTGTCCTGCTCGAAGTTCGAAATTTAGAAACATGGTACGGACCGATTGCGGCCATGCAAGGTGTCAACCTTGAAGTTCGAAAAGGTCAGATGGTCACAGTGTTAGGCGCCAATGGTGCTGGCAAAACCACTTTATTGAACACCCTGGCGGGTGTGATAGATCCCTTCAAAGGTCAAGTCTGTTTTGAAGGCGCTGAAGTGAATGGGCTGGACGCTGATGAGGTTTGTAGGCGCGGCCTCATATTGGTGCCGGAAGGTCGACAAATCTATCCCTTCCTGAGCGTTCGTGAAAATCTCAACATGGGCGCCTACACACGCAAGGATGCGGAAGGTGTGCGAAACGATATCGCTCGCGTCTTTCAATGGTTTCCAAGATTGTTAGAGCGCGAAAATCAACATGCGGGTTTGTTGTCCGGCGGCGAACAACAAATGTTGGCGATTGGCAGAGCCTTCATGGGGCAACCCAAACTGCTCATGCTGGACGAACCCTCGCTCGGACTCTCACCCCTATTAACCAAAGAGATTTTCAACATCATCAGTCGAATTCGACAAGAAACCGAGACTGCAATTTTGGTGGTGGAACAAAATGCGGCCATTGCCTTGGCCCACGCCGATGATGGCTACATCATGGAATTGGGGCGCATCGTGGCCGCTGACACTTGCGAAGCCTTGAGCCAAAAAACAGATGTGCGAGAGGCCTATTTAGGTGGACATAACAACCAAGGCTTAAGTGGCACATCGCAAAGATGGAAAAGGCGCAAGACATGGCGATGAATTCAATCAACAAGTCTTCTTCGACACCCAGTTTTCTGGGCCTAGATACGCCTGCACGCGTGTTTCAGAAACGCTGCCAAGAATGGGCCGATCTGCCAGCGCTCCGGCACAAAAAACATGGCCTCTGGCAAACAGTGACTTGGCATCAGTATTACCAACACGCTCAATCTGTGGGCTTGGCGCTATTGAATTTAGGCCTGCGTCAAGGCGATGGGGTGTGTGTCCTTGCAGAAAACAGACCCGAGTGGCTCTACGTGGACATGGCGGCTCAGTGTCTAGGCATGGTGGGCAATGGCATTTACCCCACCTCTTCACCCAAGCAACTACAGCATATCCTGCTTGATTCTGGTACGCGCGTTCTGTTTGTCGAAAACCAGGAACAACTGGACAAAGTATTGGAAGTCATCGAGGCATGTCCTGCGCTTCAACACATCGTGGTCATGGAGCGCGAAGGACTTCGCGAATTTAGCCACAAAAAGGTCAGTTTTTTTGACGATTTCTTAAGCCAAGGCGAAGCCTTGGTTTCAACGCAAGCGGCACTATTTGAAAAAGGCATTGCTGAAACGCGGCATGATGCGCTTGCCTTCCTGGTCTACACCTCGGGCACCACAGGCGCGCCCAAAGGGGCCATGATTCTGAACAGCAACTTGATCTTCCAGCTGAGCTTGGCCACTGAATATTTAGACGTTGAAGTAGGCGATAAATCTCTGTCATTTTTGCCCTTGTGTCACATTGCAGAGCGCATGGCATCGGTCTACAACCCCTTGGCGGTGGGTCTCATTGTTCACTTTCCAGAAAATACCAGTACGGTGGTCAATGACATTCGAGAAGTTGCGCCTCATGTGGTTTTTGCACCGCCACGCTTTTGGGAAAAGATGTACTCTCAAATTGAGTTGTTCATGCGCGATGCCGTGGCCCCCGCACGTTGGATGTACCAAACAGCGCAATCCTTGGGTGCTGCAGAGGTAGAGGCTCGACTGAATGGCCAATCGCCAAAGGGGACAGGCTTGATGGCATCAGCCATTCGATGGCTGGCCATGCGCAATGTGCGCGTCTTTCTTGGTCTTCAAAATGTCAAAACGGCCCTCACTGGCGCAGCCCCTGTCCCGCCCGATTTAATTCGCTGGTATTTAAGTTGTGACATTGAACTGCGCGAAGCTTTTGGCATGACTGAAACCACCGGATTTTGCACAGCCACCCCCAAGGGCGGCATTCGATTGGGATGGGCGGGTCTCAAAGCCACCGGCACAGAAATTCGAATTGGTCAAGACAACGAGGTGTTGATTCGTGGCCACAACGTCTTTGGCGGTTATTGGAATATGCCCGACAAAACACTCGAAGCACTGGACGAGGAAGGCTGGCTGCACACCGGTGATTGCGGTGAATTGGATGCCGATGGCTACTTGGCCATCAAAGACCGCATTAAAGACATCCTGATTACCTCGGGTGGCAAGAACATCACACCCAGCCACATCGAAAGTCTTCTGAAATTCAGCCCCTACATCACAGATGCAGTCGTCATTGGTGACGCTCGAAAGTACCTTAGCTGTCTGGTCATGATCGATTTGGAGCACGTAGCCAAGTACGCCCAAGAACATCAAATTCCTTACACAGACTTCAGCAGCCTCACGCGCAGGCCAGAAATTGTGAGTTTGATCCAGGCCGAAGTAGAGCGCATCAATGGACAGCTGGCCCGGGTGGAACAGATCAAGGATTTTCGAATCATTTCAGAGCTGCTAACCGCAGAAGACGACGAACTCACCCCCACCATGAAGCTGAAAAGGAAAGTCATTGCCACCAAATATGCTGATTTGATTGAAACGATGTATCGCACTTGAGACGCGGCATCAGGGTAATCACGCGTGCGTGAATGAGATTAACAGAGTATTTTTTAGACACAAGGAGACACACCATGAAACTCAATCGCAGAAACATTTTGATCGCCACAGTCGCAACTGCGGCAGGCATCGCACAAGCGCAAACGGTCAGTGACACCGAAATTGTGATTGGCACTCACATCGACTTGTCGGGCCCAGCAGCTGCAGGCATGCCCATGCTTCGCAACGGCATGCAAATGAAAATTGACGAGGTCAATGCGGCAGGCGGAGTGCATGGTCGCAAAATCAAACTCATCGTGGAAGACAACGGCAGCCAGCCTCAGCAGGCTGTTCGCGCTGTGCAGAAACTCATTAAGAGTGACAACGCCTTTGCCATCCTCAATTCATTTGGTTCTGGCCCCAATGCAGCCACCGTCAAAATGGCCAACGACGCGGGTGTGGTCGTGTTTGCACCTTGGGCAGCATCAGGCATCATCCAAAAGGTCAGTGGCAATAGCCCCTTGTTGTTCACAACCGTACAAAACTATGACACCACCACGGCCTACGGTTTGGCTTGGGCCTTGAAAAACTGGAAGAGCCAAAAGGTTGGGGTCATTTACCAAGAAGGCCCCTTTGGTGACCTGGTCAGAGCCGGTGTCAATTCAGCCCTCAAAGAAGCTGGACAAACGGTGGCTGCAGAAGCCGCTTACAAAGTGGGCGACATTGATTTTTCATCCCAAGTGGCCAAGCTCAAAGCGGCCAATGTGGACTTGATCATTGCAGGTACTTTGGTGCGTGAGTCCGTTGGCGTCATGGCCGAAGTTAAAAAACTCAAT
>JBIKJX010000219.1:0-3987 GCA_044360785.1 Limnohabitans sp. | reverse complement strand
GCACGCGGTTCTGAAATGCTGTCACTTATGTTGGCATGTGGCATTGTGAGTCGGCTTATTTCAGGTGCCATTTGTGACCGGATTGGAGGGCTCAAAACTTTGGCGCTTGGGTCATTGCTTCAGGGAGTGGCATTGCTGCTATTTTTGCCGTTTGATAGCATGGTGTCTTTGTATGTAATTTCGGCTTTGTTTGGTTTGTTTCAGGGCGGTATTGTGCCTGCCTACGCCATCATTGTTCGCGAATACTTTCCTGCGAAGCGGGTTGGCGTTTTGGTAGGTGCTGTCATCATGGCCACCATGATTGGCATGGCACTGGGTGGCTGGATGTCGGGCAAGGTGTTTGATTTAACGGGGTCTTACCACGCTGCCTTTGTGAATGGTGTGCTTTGGAATGCTTTGAATTTGAGCATTGCTTTGTTTTTGTTGTGGCGCACCAAACATTTGTTGACAGCTTCTACTAAAGTTTGATTCAAACTCTTTCAATAAGCTTCGATTCATTGATTTTGCCATTACAAAACTTATCTTCCGTCAGTGCAATTGGTGGCGTCAAGCGTGATGCACTCAGTCTAAAAGCATCAGTCCAAGTCCTGTTAATGATCAATTTGAATAAATGGGCCGACCGTTGGTTGCTTGTATTGGTCGCGCATTCATTTTGAATGGGAACTCGGTCACTTGCTCTTTGCTGATGTTCACTTGTGATTTCAATATGAAGAATTTAACTTTTTCTGAACAGGGCGGCGTGGTGAGAGAGCCGTCATAGTGGAAGAAATCCATCTCGCGCGGCAACAGATTGGCTGGGTTGAACATCACGCCATCTGGCGTAAATTCGGGGCCCTCTTTCTTGGGTGCATGCGTCCATAAGGTTTTAATGCCGGGATTCTCGTTGCCCTCGCGCAGCATGACTGCCAGAACCGCCAATTCACCTTGCATATTTTTGTGGACGAAGTGAACTACCATGGCTGAGGGTTTCCCATCGATGTGTTCTTCGCTTGGACGGTGAAAGTGAAATTGCACCAGGTCGTATGGCTTGCCATCAATTCTAATTTTGGAGCCATTCGGCACGTTCACTTGAATGGTGTGTCCGTTGTTCACAATATTGAGTTGGCCTTGTTTGTAATCTGGCGAAACGTTGTATCGAACTTTTTCAAACGGGCCTTTGATGTTTAAAGGTGCCTGAGACTTGCCTTTGCCACAAGTTGGAAATTCTTTGCCCCAGTTTTCTGGCCCCATAGCGCCCTCGTAATCCCAATGCACAGCATGAGCATCGACACTGCCGTGAGAGCTTTTATTTTCTAGCTTCTTATCGTTTTTTTTTCGTCTTTGCTTTGAGTGTCTTTGGTATCTGCTTTACCAGCTGGTGCCTCTTTGGTGTCGGCCTTGCTCTCTCCTTTGGCAGCAGCGCCCTCAGGTAGGCATTCCGACATGACTTTGACTTTTTCACCTGCAGCAGCCAATGCATTTTGAGCGGCACAAATGACTTTTTGCTGGCCTTTCCAGTCGGTCATTTCTAAGGTTTTTTGGAATGCCTCAACGGTTGCCGGGTCTTTAGTACCCTTGGTTAACAAGCGAACCCCCGCTAAACCAAGCTGTCGTTCGGCAGAGAGTTTCTTCTCCTTTGCGTAGATTGATTCAAGGTCTTTTAAGACGACTCCAGTCGAGAAGGCTGCCTTGACTGCTTCAAGCTCTTGTAAACTAGTTTTCAGCGGCGCAATTTGAGATTGGGCGGTTGATAACCCCCCCCCCGCCGCATGCTTAGGTATAAGGGCATGGTTCAGTGCACCAGGATCGCCTTTGGGCTGAGCAGCATTTACGAACTTGATGAAGCCTTAAGAATCAACATCTGCGCCAATAAAACCGATCGATCTTTTAGCAAAAAGTATCTATCTCAACCGATGGGAACTGATGCTTTATCAAAAGCATTAGAAAAGGTGGTCTTTAACCTGTAACCCTGTGCCGCCAGTATGTTTAATTTACCGCTCGTTTCCCTTTGAACGGCTTGTAAGACCCGCATAGACTAACAACATTGTCAAACGCAGTACTGGACTATAATAAATTAACAAATTTAACAATTATGAGCACGACAGGTTTACCAACCGGATGGAACACAGAGGCACATGCTCTTTGGGGCCACGGTGGCCAAAAAGCCGCTGTGGAAACGCTGCTTGCAGACATTAACAAGCACGGGCCCCAAAAACCTTCAGCCCTTGTCAAGCAGCTTTCGTATTACGCTTTTCTCATGGGCGACCCCGCTTCTGCCGCAGCATTCCTTGAAGCTACATGTCCCTATTATCCTGAGGACACGGAGTTATTGCTTAATTTAGCGGTTTGCCTCTCGCGTTCCGGCAAGCCATCGCAGGCCATACCGCACCTGGAGCGCCTTCGCACATTGAGTCCGGGTTCGGTCGTTGTCTGGGACAGCCTAACGTCATGCCTACATGCTCTGGGTCGCGACGCAGAGGCAATCCAGACCGGTACGCAGGCTCTGCTGCTGAAAGACCTGCAACCGCGCCCTCAAGCGCCACGATGGCAGGCGCCCACCAACCCAGTAACCGTGCTTGAGCAGGCTGACAAAAAGTGTCGGGTGGTTGCTTTTAGCCTCTGGGGTACCAACCCTAGGTATCTGCTGGGCGCCCTCGACAACGCACTGGCCCTTCCACTGATCTACCGCGGTTGGCAAGCGGTGTTCTTCGTTGATGAAAGCGTACCGCCAGATCTGCGGCACGCCCTTGAAGAACTCGGGGCCGAGCTCAGGCTGCAGCCAAATGGACAAAGTCAGCGCCAAAAGCTGGCATGGCGTTTCCTGATTGCCAACGACAGCGAGGTGGGGCGTTTTTTGGTGAGAGACGTTGACTCAGTCGTCAACGAACGGGAAAGCGCTGCCGTCCAAGATTGGATCAAATCCGGGGCACTGTTTCATGTCATGCGGGACTGGTGGACACACACCGACCTGGTACTTGCAGGCATGTGGGGCGGCGTAGCCGGAACACTTCCACAAATCTCGCCCCTTCTTGAAAACTATAAGCCGCCTCATCTTGAGACGCCTAATGTAGACCAGTGGTTCCTGCGGGACATCCTTTGGCCCTGCCTGCGCCAAAGCGCGAAGGTACATGACCGCCTGTTTTCGCCACCCGGGGCTCAGCCTTGGCCGCTACCCACACCCCCTGGCAACCTGCATGTAGGACAAGATGTCCATGCGGTTAACCGCAAAGCTCAGGCGCAGCGTCTGGCGAACTGGATCGCTCGAGTGCCTTGTCTTCAGGTAGGGTCCCAGGCAAATATTGCAGCAACTTAACCGCTGATTATTTTGAACAGTTAAACAATGACAAAGCAGCTTCCAAATCAAACCATATCCGGGCAGCTGGCTGTCCCATCAAAGAAAGCTTTCTCTGCCAAAGTGGATATCGCCACGCCCTCCTATGGCTCCCAATACTCTGGGGCTTATGTAACTTCCCTTTACAAGCTCCTCACCCATCAAGGTCTGCACCAGGTCAAATTTGCCTTTTCGTACATTGACTATGCAGACATCGTGGTAGCGCGTAACTACCTGATCTCTAATTTCTATTTCAACAAGCCCGACTGCACCCACATCCTCTTTTGGGACGATGAAATGGGCTTCGAACCAGCCCTGATCGAAGCCATGTTGGCCATTGACAAGGATGTGGTCGGTGCGCTTTACCCCAAGCGTTTCATCGACCTGAGCCGCCTGCACGCCCAGCCCGATATAGCGTTCGCCAATGCCTACGCCCGATCGTGCGACTTCATTGGGAACCTCCCCAAAGTGGGCGTCAAAGTGAGCGGGCTGCCCTTCGTGCAGGTAGAGCAATGTGGCACAGGCGTTATGCTGATTTCCCGGCGTTGTATAGACACGATGGTGAGCAAATGTCCTGAAATCTTAGATCAAAAGCGTTTTAAAAAGTTTGGCTTCGCCAACCGAATGAACTCTTTCCTCACCCCATTTAACAAGATAGAACTGGAGGACCGCGAACT
>JBIKJX010000218.1:0-4008 GCA_044360785.1 Limnohabitans sp. | reverse complement strand
CGCTGCGCGTGTTTGCAACAACTGGGACTGGTACTTGGGATGGCTGAGGAAACTCAGATCTTGCGGCCCCGCATGCTCAAGCGGGGCCAGGTTTTGAATGAAAGTTTGAGGACTGCCGTGAAGGTTGCCGCCTAAAGCTTTAACAATGTCGCCGAGCTGCAGCACAAGGCCAGTCCATTTCTAAACGCAATTACTTGCTAGCAGTTGTATTGAGAGACCTGAGGACTTTTTCGGTGATGTCGTGCTTGGGATTGATGTAGACAGCTTCTTGAAAAATAACGTCGTATTTTTCTGTTTCTGCCACTCGCTTCACCGCCAAGTTGGCGCGCTCAATGACCACTTGCTGTTCTTCGTTCTTGCGTGTGTTCAAGTCTTCTTGAAATTCACGACGCTTGCGCTGGAATTCGCGGTCTTGTTCCATCAATTGCTTTTGACGCGTGTTGCGCTGTGTCTCAGACAATGTTGGCGCTTCACGTTCAAATTTGTCAGAGGCGTTTTTGAGCGCATTGCCCAAATCCATCAGTTCTTTTTCACGCTTGGAAAACTCTTGCTCCAACTTGGCTTGAGCCGCTTTTGCTGTGCTGGCCTCACGGAAAATTCGATCTGTGTTCACAAAACCAATTTTGAGTTCTTGTGCATTGACCGCAGTCATGCAAATAGCGCCCAAGGAAAAGAGAGCAACTTGAGAGATTTGACGAAGAGTTTTCATTAGAAAGATGTTCCGATTTGGAATTGCAATTTTTGGATTTTATCCGTAACTTGACGCTTCAGAGGGACAGCGTAGGAAAAACGCAGGGGACCCATGGGCGAAATCCAGCTAAGGCCGACACCAAAGGATGACCGCAGCTCATTGAGTCTGACTTTCTCATTTTCGCCAAAGGCCTTGCCTGTGTCGACAAATGTGAACAAGCGCAATGTACGATCACTTCCAGCGCCTGGGAATGGCGCCAAGAGCTCAGCGTTCATGACAATTTTCTTGGCACCGCCCAAGAAAATGGAATTGGAGGTGTCAGAGGGGCCCAAGGTTGACTGCTGGAAGCCTCGCACACTGCCCAATCCGCCTACAAAATAGTTCTTAAACAAGGGGTAAGGCCGCCCGCTAACGCCCTGACCCCAACCAAAATCGGCATTCAGCGCCAAGGTGAACTTTTTGCTGAGGGGCGTGTACTGCTGAACCTGGTAGTTGGTGCGGAGGTACCTGGAATCGCCCGTGGCACTGTAGTCAGCGTTAAAACGCTGGAACATGCCGCGATTGGGCACCAAGGCACTGTCGCGGCCATCACGGGCCCAGCCGACCGTCAAGGGCAAGGAGTTGCTGCTGTAGCCAAACTGCTGGACATATTCCACATAGGCGTTGGGCAAATTGGTGCCCGGATTGATGGTGGTCTGCTCGTAATTCAGTCCGAAAAAGACCGTGTCAATTTCACTGAATGGCACACCAAAACGCAAACCAGCCCCTGAACTCACCAAGCTGTAAGCATTCAAGTCGCCCAAGTAAGGGCGATTTGTCCGGTGGAACAGGTCAACCGTTCTAGAAATACCTTCAGGTGTGAAGTAAGGGTCGGTGGTGCTGACCACGATGGTTCGGTTGAAGCGGCTGGTATTGATTTCGGTAGCTAGGTAGTTGCCTGAACCAAACGCATTTTCTTGGCGAATACCAAAGGAAAGAGCTACTTTTTCGGTCGATGAAAAACCTGCACCCAAGGAGACGCTGCCGGTTGGTTTTTCAACCACGGTGATGGTCAGGTCAACTTGATCGGTGGTGGCGGGAACCTCTTGGGTTTCAATGTTGACATCGGTGAAGAAGCCCAAACGGTCTACGCGATCTCGAGACAATTTGATTTTGTCGCCATCGTACCAAGCAGATTCCAGTTGGCGGAACTCTCTGCGAATGACTTCGTCACGCGTGCGGTTGTTACCGGCCACATTGATTCGCCTGACATAGGCACGACGTGAGGGGTCGGCTTGGAGCACAAAATTGACGCGGTTATTGACACGGTCAATTTCTGGTCGCGCATCGATACGGGCAAATGCATAGCCAAATTTGCCAAAGTAATCGGTAAATGCCTTGGATGTTTCGGTGACAGTTTCGGCATTGAAGGGTTGACCCAAACCAATTTTGACCAAGGCCTTGAATTCGTCTTCCTTGCCCAAATAGTTGCCTTCAAGCTTCACACCTGACACCACAAAACGCTCACCCTCAGTCACATTGATGGTGATAGAAATGTCTTGCTTGTCTGGCGAGATCGCCACTTGGGTTGAGTCAACTCGGAACTCTAAGAAGCCTCGTGCCAAATAATACGACCGGAGCGATTCCAAATCGGCATTCAGCTTGGTGCGTGAATAACGATCAGACTTGGTGTACCAACTGAGCCAGTTACCAACGTCCAAGTTGAATTGGTCTTTCAGTGTGCTTTCTGAAAACGCTTGATTGCCCGTAATCCGAATTTCTTTGATCTTAGAAGGACCGCCCTCTGTAACCGTGAATGTCAATTTGACACGGTTGCGCTCCACGGGCGTCACGGTGGTCATGACCTCTGCGCCATACAAACTTCGAGTGATGTATTGGCGTTTCAATTCTTGCTCGGCTTTGTCGGCCAGGGCTTTATCGAAGGGGCGGCCTTCAGAAATGCCAACCTCTTTCAAGGCTTTGACCAACACATCTTTGTCGAACTCTTTCAGACCCACCCATTCAACTTCTGAAATGGAGGGGCGCTCTTCAACAATCACCACCAACACATCGCCCTGTGCATCCAATCTGACGTCTTTGAACAAGCCCAGCGCAAACAAAGCACGAATGGCAGCGGCGCCTGACTCATCGTTGTAGGTATCACCAATGCGAAAAGGCAAAGAGGCAAAGACAGTGCCAGATTCAATGCGCTGCAATCCTTCAATGCGAATGTCTCTGAGTTTGAAAGGCTCGATGGCCCATGCTGACATGGTGCTGAGCGCAGCCAAGACAGAAACACAAACTTTTTGCAAGCGGAACTGATTAGGGAAAAATTTCATGCGATTGAATTAATTAAACAGCCGGGTTAGATCATTGATAAACGCCAAAGACATGATGAAAATCAACAATGCCAAACCAACTTTTTGCAAACCCCGCTGCCAAGCAACGGAAACCGGTTTGCCGGTCAGAGACTCCCAAAGATAATACATCAGGTGACCCCCATCCAACATGGGTAAAGGCAGGAGATTTAAAAGTCCCAAACTGACGCTAATGAGGGCCAAATACGTCAAATAAGGTGCCCACCCCAGTTGGGCCGACTGGCCGGCCTGCTCAGCAATGGTCAATGGGCCACTTAAATGCTTGGAAGACGCATTGCCTGTCAACATTTGGCCAATGAGATTGACGGTCATTTGGCCAATTTGTACCACCCGACCAAATCCTTGAACAAGCCCTTCTGCCAAGCCCAATTGGACCCACTCCGTTTCTGGGGCGGCACCCACCACCGCGCCAATTCGCCGGGTTGCTGCGGCTTGTCCTGATCCTTGGGATACAGACAATTTAGGTTGCACCGTCAGGGTGATTGTTTGGCCATTGCGATTAACTTCCCAGGACTGCGCTGCATTGAAGGACGTGGGTTCAGCCCTGATCCAATCTCGCAACTGCTGTGCGTCGACCACTGGCCGGCCATCGACCCGCAAAACTCGGTCCCCCGGTTGAAGACCCGCCAACTTGGCCGCACCGTCTTCTTCAAGTCGACCAATGACAGGGGGAGATAAGGGGCCCCGAAAGCCCAGTGCCGTCCAAAAGCCCATTCCCGTTCCGCTTTCGTCCAAATTGGGCCGCTTAAGGCTTTCAGGTGACGGAATTTCAAGCTCAAAATTTTTCAATGTGTCTGAGCGCTGCATTGTCCAGACCATGGGTCGATTGTTCAATTCAGACTCTGCGGTGAGTGACAATAGCTTGGGGAAATGCGAGATCTCTTGAGTGCTTTGATCGGCCAATTCAACCGCTACCACCCTCTCCCCACCAGTCAATCCTGCTTGGGCAGCCCAGCTGCC
>JBIKJX010000217.1:0-4033 GCA_044360785.1 Limnohabitans sp. | reverse complement strand
GATGTGTTGACCGTGCGTGCAGGGGGGCTGCGTGAATTCACCCAAAAACCTGTGGGTGCAACAGGCCAGTTGGCTTGGGAAGATGTGGGCGCATCGAAAGATGAATCGGTGGTTCGCCCTGCTAGCTCACCTTTCAGTGCCACGGGTGGATTGCGCTTGCTACAAGGCAATTTGGGGCGCAGTGTGATCAAGGTCTCCGCGGTACCTGAAGAGCGCCATGTGATTGAAGCACCCGCACAAGTGTTCAACTCACAGGAAGAATTGCTGAGTGCTTTTGAAGCGGGCAACATGAACAAAGATGGGGTGTGTGTGGTGCGCTGGCAAGGCCCGCAAGCCAATGGCATGCCCGAGTTGCACAAACTCACACCGCCCTTGGCCGTGTTGCAAGGCAAAGGTTATAAAGTGGCCTTGGTGACCGATGGCCGCATGAGCGGAGCGTCTGGCAAAGTGCCCGCTGCCATTCATGTCTCACCCGAAGCGGCATCGGGAGGTCCATTGGCCCGTGTCATGAACGGTGACATGATTCGCTTGGATGCGTTGGCTGGTACCTTGCAAGTGTTGGTGGATCCAGAAACTTGGAATGCAAGAACACCCGCAACCATGCCCACTGAATTGCAGGCGGCCAACAGCCGCGGCATGGGCCGAGAACTGTTTACCAATTTGCGCAAACATGCGCTGAAAGCTGAAGAAGGAGCCTGCACATGGCTGTAACCCCCACATTCACCGCCTTGCAGGTCATGCAAGACGCACCGGTTATTCCCGTCATCGTGTTGCACGATGTAGCACATGCCGTGCCGATGGCACGCGCGCTGGTGGCTGGCGGCATTCGCATGTTGGAAGTCACATTGCGAACACCCCAAGCATTGGCATGCATGGAAGCCATTGCCAAAGAAGTACCCGATGCTGTGGTTGGTGCAGGGACTGTGCGCAGTGCTGCCGATGCCAAAGCGGCAGCCAATGCAGGTGCCAAGTTTGCGGTGAGTCCTGGTTATACAGCGGCTGTGGGTCAAGCTTGCCGCGATCAAGGTTTGTCGTTGCTACCGGGTGTGGCCACAGGCAGCGAAATTATGATGGCGCAGGAAGATGGCTATACCGAACTGAAATTCTTTCCTGCCATGCAAGCAGGTGGCCCCGCCATGTTGAAGGCGTGGGGCGGCCCGTTTTTTGATGTGCGCTTTTGCCCCACAGGTGGTGTCACGCCACAAAACGCCAAGGAGTTTTTAAGCTTGTCCAATGTGGCCTGTGTGGGTGGCTCTTGGTTGGTGCCTGCCGATGCCTTAGCCCAAGGTGATTGGGCGCGCATTGAACAGTTGGCCCGTGAAGCCTGTCAGCTGAAGTTGCGCTGAATCAGTTCTACTTTGTAGCCATCGGGGTCGGTGATAAAGGCAATCACCGTGGTGCCGCCTTTGACAGGACCTGCTTCGCGCGTCACTTTGCCGCCGGCATTGCGAATTTTGTCGCAAGCTTCGTAAGCATCAGGAACTGCAATGGCCAAGTGACCGTAAGCGGTGCCCATCTCATAAGATTCCACGCCCCAGTTGTAGGTCAGTTCTAGCTCAGCATGGTCCGGATTGTTGCCATAACCTACAAAGGCCAACGAGTATTTGTACTCAGGGTTCTCTGATGTTCTGAGCAGTTTCATGCCCATCACGTTAGTGTAGAAATCGATCGAGCGTTGAAGGTTGCCAACGCGAAGCATGGTGTGAAGTAGTCTCATAACTTGTATTGTGTCTGATTGAAAAAACCCAGTGGCATGTGGTGTTAAGTGCTAAAAGCTAAGCGCAAAACTTGCCATTTATGAAGCATGCCAAGCTTGAACAAATGCTGTAGCAGATTCTCCGATGGCTTGAACTGTTTTGTCAGGTGCAAACAGGGCCGACCCAATGCCAAAACCTGAAGCACCGCATTGGCGGTAGTTGACCATATTGTGGGTGCCAATGCCGCCCACAGGAATGAGCCGAACTTGACTTGGTAATACGGCCCTCATTGATTTGACAACGGAAGGACCGATCATCTCGGCAGGAAACAATTTAAGAGCATGTGCACCCAAGGCAATGGCGCGAAATGCTTCAGTGGGTGTGGCCACACCTGGTATTGAAATGAGTCCCAAATTCACGGCTTCGCACACCACGTTGTCATCCAAATGCGGTGAGATGATGAGTTGTCCGCCCGCTGCTTTGATGTCGCGCACTTGTTGCGCGGTGGTGACGGTACCTGCGCCCACCAAAGCATTGGGAAATACCTTGGCCAAGATTTGAATACTGCGCAAAGGGTCGGGAGAATTGAGGGGGACTTCCAAAATATGAAGGCCTGCATTCACAATGGCTTGACCGACTTCTAAAGCATCTTCAGGTTTTAATCCGCGCAAAATGGCCACCAGGGGAAGGCTGTCCATGTGGTCATTGAATTTGGCAAGCAGGGGTGTCATGCGCTTAGCTTAACTTGAAATCATTCGGATACAAATGATGCGCCAAGGCCCAAAGTCCAGACCATGTGAGTTCGTCGGTAAGCGCTGTCGCATTCAAACCCAAGGCTTCCATGGCAAAGCCATAACGTTGGGTCAGTTGGCCATTGCCAAGTACAAAGAGCGGTGTACCTTCGTTTTGTATATGGGCTTTGGCGGAATTGATTTCTTCACCAATCAGCAAGCCCGAGATGTAGCTGCTCGACTGCGCAGGATTGAGTTTTTCAAACAGTGCCAGACTCCTTGCGCTGAATGCGTGGTGCAACAGACCGCCTGGTTTTTGACTTTGCATGACGCCTTCTAAGAACACTTCTTTTTTGAGGGGGGCATCAGGCAAGCAAGTTTTGGCCAAGATGGAATGCTGACTTAGCAAGGCATAAAACTCACCCGTCATGAACGTTTTGAACGATGTTATTGTGCCGTCCAAAACCTGTGCCCATTTGCTGTGCGTTCCAGGTAAAACAAATTGAGCCGTTTGAACTTGCTGAGCGCTGAGGGCACCAAAGATTTGAATTTCTTCACCGCGCATCACATCGGGTGTGTCGTCGTTCCAGGTCGACAAACCCGGCACAATGCCGATACGATCTTTGTCAATCCATTGCAGGTGTTGGGCAATGTCTTGAAAACCGCTTGGGCATGGGCAATAGGGGGCTTCACGCCAACCTTGTCGGCTACCCGCCATGCCAGATACCAGGCTCAAAGTATCTGCGCTGATCCAATCGCCAAAACGTTGTTCGAAAACATGTTGGAACTGTCCGTGGGCCACTTGCAGAATGCCTTGCGGAAAGGCGCGTTTTTCTAACACCACGCCCTCGCAGTTGAGTAGCGCACCTCTCAAGGAAGAGGTGCCCCAGTCAACTGCCAGCAGCTTACGTTGCATGCTTACTTCTTCAAACCATCCAAGGCATGGGACGGGTAGTACGGCAGTTTGCAGTCGTCAATGTATTGTTGAACGATGTCTTTGAAGGAGGCATCGGGCGTTAAGCCCAAAGCCGCAGCGCGTTGCGCTGAACCACCCTTGGCCCAGTTGGCCACAATGCCAGCAATCTGTTCGTTGCGCACAAACTTCACGTGCTTGCGAACTTCAGGGCCTGCCACATCTTCTAGCGCTTTCAACATTTCTTTCACGGTCACATTGAGGCCCGGTAAATTCAAAGCCAAACGGCCTTGCATGGCTTCGCGGCTGGCTTCAAAGATGGTGATCAGGCACTTGATGGTGTTGTTGGGCGAAGAGACTGAGTGCGATACATTTTCGTCGACAGGGCAAATGGATTCCATGCCAGCCAAGGGCTCGCGAATGATGCCGCTGAAGAAGGAAGAAGCAGCGCCATTGGGCTTGCCAGGGCGAACAGTGACGGTCATCAAACGCGCAGCGCGGCCATCGACGAAGCCTTTGCGCGTGAAGTCGGCCAACAAATATTCCAACATGAGCTTGTGTGTGCCGTAAGACGTTTGCGGTGATGGCAGGGTGTTGTCGGTCACGATGTCGGGCATGGGGTTGCTGGGGTCGGGACCAAATACCGCTACCGAGCTGGCAAACACCATGCGCGGTACGTTGCCAGCTTTGCG
>JBIKJX010000216.1:0-4050 GCA_044360785.1 Limnohabitans sp. | reverse complement strand
ACGATATTTCTGTCTGAAACTGCACCCACAATGCCGCACATCGTCTTCCCCTTCAATGAACTTTGACGGAATCTTAGACCTCTTGATTTGAAATTACCACGAACTATTTTTATATTTATAGAAATAAAATTTCATAAAATTCATATAATGGTTTATTATTTCAATTATTTGATATTTATGAAATATTTAACACCACCGAATGTCTAACTTAAACCCCAAGCTTGGAAGTTCGCTCGATGCCACAGATTTAAAACTTCTGGCCATCTTGCAAACCGATGCCAGCATCAGCAACATTGCGTTGGCAGAAAAACTCAACATCTCACCCCCTACATGCTTGAGGCGAACCAACCGCCTCAAACAAGAAGGCTGGATTGAAAAGGAAGTGGCCATTTTGTCGGCCAACAAATTGGGGCAGTACCTTGGGCATGGTGTGACTGCCATCATTGAAGTCAGCCTAGACAAACAAGGCGAAGAATGGTTGACGGCCTTTGAAAAACGGGCCGTCCAAGAAACAGCGGTTCAGCAATGCTGGCGGGTGTCACCAGGGCCCGATTTTTTATTGGTGACGCAACTGGCCGACATGCCCGCCTATTTGGCGTTCACACAAAGGCTCCTGACGCAAGACGCCAACGTTCGAAACGTCAAGGCATTTTTCAGTTTGAAGCGGGCTAAGTTTGGAACTGAAATTCCTTTGCCAGCGCTGGATTAGGTCGATTTTTTCTTTGGCCGTTGCCAATTGGCAATGCTGATTTGCCGGCCGCGAGCCACACTCAAAGCGCCGGGCTGGGTGTTTTTTGAAATGGTTGAGCCGCCACCCACGGTACCACCTGCACCAATGGTCACGGGCGCTATCAAGACGCAATTGCTGCCAATGTGAACATCGTCTTCAATGATGGTTCGGTGCTTGTTGGCGCCATCGTAATTGGCCGTGATGCTGCCTGCACCGTAGTTGACGCGCTCGCCGACAGTGGCATCGCCCAAATAGGCTAAGTGATTGGCTTTGGCGCCTTTGGCCAAGGTGGAATTTTTCACTTCCACAAAGTTGCCGATGTGCACGTCTGGACCCAATTGGGCACCAGGTCTAAGGCGTGCGAAGGGACCAATGAGCGCGCCCTCGCCCACTGTCACGCCAGTCTTTTCACCATCGATGTGTGTGAAGGCATGCACCACGGCACCCGCTGCAATGTCAGCATTGGCAATCAGGCAATTGGGCCCAATGCGAACACCATCACCCAAACGAACAGTGCCTTCAAAAATACAGTTCACATCAATTTCAACGTCTGTGCCGCAAGTCAAATTGCCACGCAAATCAAGGCGTGCAGGGTCGGCCAAGCGCACGCCTTGCAACATCAATTCATTGGCTTTTTGCAATTGATACGCGCGCTCCAATTGCGCCAGTTGTTGGGGGCTGTTGACACCCGTCACTTGAACTTCGTCTTGGATGCGATGCGCCACCACACTCACCCCATCAGCCACAGCCCATTTGACAACATCCGTGAGGTAGTACTCACCTTGCGCATTGTGATTGTCCAGTTTGGCCAACCACACCTTCAGTTGTTGCGCAGGCACGGCCATGATGCCGCTGTACACCTCTTTGATTTTGAGTTGCTCTGGTGATGCGTCTTTTTGCTCCACGATGGCTTGCACCTTGAGGCCATCCGAAGTTCGCACAATTCGGCCATAGCCCGTGGGGTCAGTCATTTCGAGGGTGAGCAAAGCCAAACGGTCAGCCTTGCCAGACGAACCCTGAACGCAGGCCATCAAGGCCGTCAAAGTGTCAGCTTGCGTGAGGGGTACATCACCTGACAAGACCACGACCAAGCCATCGTCTGCCAACTCGGGCACCGCTTGCTGAACCGCATGACCGGTTCCCAACTGCGGCTCTTGCCGCACAAATTTAACGGGCAAGCCCGTATTGCGCTTCACCACGGCAGCCTCTACCTCATCAGCACCATGGCCCGTGATGACCACCGCGGAGCGCGCATGCAACAAAGACGCCGTATCGAGCACGTGCCCCAACAAAGGCTTGCCCGCCAAACGTTGAAGCACTTTGGGCAATCGACTTTTCATACGAGTACCCTTACCGGCAGCCATGACAACAACGTCTAAGGGCAGTTGGGGTGACAATGTAGATTGGTTTGTAGAGGTGTCCGACATGGCGAAAATTTCCTTCTGGCTACGAATTATCGCGGCTTCTCTTGCCGCTTTGGTGGTCAGTACCAGTTTGAGTGGCTGCAGCAGCATTAAATTTGGCTACAACCAGCTGCCAGAAATCAGTTCATGGTGGCTGGACAACTACGCCAATTTCAATGACAAGCAGGCTGCAGACACCAAAGTAGCCCTCAAATCATTGCAGTCATGGCACCGCAAAGAAGAACTGACCCCTCTGGCCAATTTGCTGCTTCAAACACAAGGAATGGCGAGCAAAAACATCACCCCAGAACAGGCCTGTGATTTATGGGATCAGACTGAAAAAAGACTCGACGCCCTTGCAACTGAAACAGCTCGTTTAGCCCTGCCCATCGTCTTGCAACTGACGCCACGTCAAATGCAACATTTAGAAAAAAAATGGCGCGAAAAAAATGAAGATTGGAAAAAAGAATGGCTTGAGCCCAAGGCAGAAGAGCGGTTGAAGAAGCGGGTGACGTCCACTGTGAACCGCTATTCAGATTTCTACGGCAAGCTCAGTGAGGCGCAAGTCAAACTGTTGAGCCAACAAGCACAGCAATCCAAATGGGACCCTGAGAGGGCTTTGCAAACGCGGATCAAGCGTCAACAGACTCAACTGCAAACTCTGCAAGACCTCGTACAAGCCAGTGCCAAACCTGATTTTTCAATGGCTGCAGCTGAGAAAACGCTTTATCACCTCATGACCATGGGCATGCGTCCACAAGATCCTTTGTTGATGCAACAACAAACGCAACTTGAAAAACAGGCCTGCGAAAATTTTGCGCAGTTCCACAATTCAACCACGGCCAGCCAACGCCAAAAAGCGCAACGCCAACTCAAATCTTACGAAACCGATTTGCGTGACCTGATTTAAAGGTGCATTCAGTCTTGAAGCGCCTTCCACATTTCAATGTCGCGTTCCGCAGTCCAGATTCGGGGGTTTTTAATGCCTGAAGCTTCGTCGTAAGCACGCGTGACATCAAAAGGCAAACAGTGCTCATAAATGAAGACATGGCCAAAAATGGGGTCCATGCTTTTGCGAGTGTGGGCCATGGCCGCTTTTAAATCCATCTTGGCTGCCACGGCTTCCTTGCCCGCATTGAACAAGGTTTCAACCCAGCGCTTGGTGTAATCCAATGCTTTGTTCACATCGGCTTGACCTTTCATGGCCTCACCACGGCCAGGCACAATGGCTTCCGCTTTGAGGGCGCGCAAGGCTTCCAAAGTGGCTGGCCACTCTTGCAGTTGCGCATCACCGGTGTAGACGCCGGCTTCGTATTCGACCAAATCGCCCGAGAACAAGACTTTTTCTTCTTCCACCCAAGCAATGGTGTCGCCGCGGGTATGCCCATAACCAGGGCTCCAAATTTGAACTTTCACCCCGCCTAAATCAATCACCAATTTGCCAGGCACTTCACCCTTGGTGGCATCTCCGCCACCAATCACCATGGTGGGCCAAGTGAGGCCAGGCACTTCTTCGGCGCCGCGGAACAAGCGAGGAAAGCGCTCCATCTCGCTCTTCATGTCTTGTGCACCACGCTCCACAATCAATTCATAAGTGCCTTGGCTGGCAATCACTTCGGTAGCGCCTTCAGCGACATACGCACTGGCACCCAAAACGCGCACAGCGTGATAGTGCGTCAACAAAACATATTTGATGGGCTTGTCGCTGATGGTGCGAATTTGCTTGATCAAATCACGCGCCATGCCGGGTGTGGCTGTGGCATCGCTCACCATGATGAACTTGTCCCCAATGATCACGCCCGAGTTGGGGTCACCTTCAGCGGTATAGGCCCAGCAGTGCTGGCTCAGTTGCTCAAACTTAATGACTTTGTCCGCCAGGTCGGCTTGTGATGCAAATGCTTTGGTGGGTTGATTCAT
>JBIKJX010000013.1:0-14232 GCA_044360785.1 Limnohabitans sp. | reverse complement strand
TCAGCTCTCGGTTTACGAAAATTTAGAGTTGGGCGGTATCACCCTGGGCATGAAAACCACGCATGAGAGAATTCCTGAAATTTTGGAATTTTTCCCACGCGTCAAAGAGCGCTTGAACTCGCGTGCCGCATCGCTTTCCGGCGGTGAACAAAAGCAATTGGAAATTGGTCGCGCTTTGCTGTTGCGTCCCAAAGTTTTGCTCATCGACGAGCCCTCCATTGGTCTGTCGCCCATTGTTGTGTTGGACGTGTTCAAGTTGCTGCGCAAGTTGGCTGAACAAGGCACGACCATTCTCATGGTGGAACAAAACGTCAAGAGTGCACTAGCCTATTCAGATGACGCCATTGCGCTGGAATCAGGACGTCTGGTCCTTCACAGACCAGCCTCTGAAATCTTGAGCGATCCCAACATGGAGCGTTTGTTCTTGGGTGGCGCACACGCTGCAACACCCGCGCCTTGAGGGTTAGTCTGGCAGCAACCTGACCGTTTGTTGCGTTTGAATAGCGCTTGCAATGGCCTCGACCACTTGAAGATTTTGCAAGCCATCTCGAATGCTGACAAGCGGTTTGACTTGACCTCGAACCACTTCTAAAAAGTGCACCAACTGTAATGCTAAAGGGTCTGCTCGATTGAGTTCGAGCACATCCACTTGGAATGGTTTGAACCATGACCTGTCAGAAGCCTTTGGATAGGTTTTCAATCGCATGGTGGGCACAGACAGGCTTCCCATGTCACCAGCAATGACATAACAATCTTCATCGCCATATGTGCTGTAGTCTTTGTTTTCTTGACTGGTCTGCTCCCAACTTTTTGCACTGGCTGCTGTATCGGACAGTAAGAAGGTCCCTAAGACACCCGAGGCAAATCGGAAGTTAATGACCGCTGTGTCTTCGACCTGAAATCCGCGCACTGCGTTAGAAGACATCGCTTGCACTTCCACAATGTCGCCACAGAGCATCCTCAAGTTGTGAATTTCGTGAATCAGGTTAATCAGAATAGGGCCGCCCCCTGGGACAGTTCGCCAAGGTGCATCTGTAAAGTAATTGTCGGGTTTGAAAAACATGGCACTGCCCATGACACTGACCAATCGACCCAATCGGCCTTCTTCAATGACAGCTTTGGCTTTGGCCATGATGGGACTGTGCGCCCGATGATGACCAATCAGAACCCTGGCATTGTCGGAACCCAATTTGGTTTGTACGGCATCGACCAATCTCTGGGCTTCAGACACAGTGTGCGCGATGGGTTTTTCAATCAACACCGCCACCCCGGCATCTAGACACTGAAGCGCTTGGGTGACATGCATGGCGTTGGGAGTGGCCAACACAATGCCATCAGGGCGCGACTGGGCGAGTAATTTTTCGAGGCTCTGAAAATGCGCAATGCCTAATGATTTTGACAGCTGTTGCGCTGCTTCTGAAGGATCAACTACGGCCACCAATTCGCAATGGGGATGGGCGCGAATGACGTTGACATGGACACGACCAATAGCGCCAGCACCCACAACCGCAATTTTCAATTGATGCACCATCGTGATGAAGCCCATTTCATTTTCTAAAAATCACCCAATATTCTTTTGCTTGCCCACAAAGCTTTTTCGGCCCAAGCCAAATCGCCCATGGGCTTGGACAACGCCATATTTGGAATCTCAATGCTGACAGGCATATCGATGGGCAATGCCTTGAAAAGGCCCTTCAAATCAATGGCTCCCTCACCCGGCAACAGCCGCTCTTGTCGCGCTGTGTGAATGAGTTCTTCGGTGGTGAAATTCAGGCCCGCTGTTGCATCGCACATTTGCGCGTAATGTAGCAAATGCGGTGAGATGCTTGAAATGTCAGCCAATGTGGTGGTTGATCTGCCAAAGTGCAGCGCATCAACCAAGATACCTGCATTTTTGGGATGCCCAGCCAAAGCCATGATGTTCAATGCAGCCTTTGCATCTTTCACACCGGTCCAAGGCATGAACTCTAAGTCGGCCGTCAGACCATACGGCTGCATGAATTCACACAACTGAGCGTAGTGTTGCGCTAACCTTTGCGAATGGGTGTCATCTGCCGCCACCAACACCGCCTTCGCTTGGAGTGCCGCACCTGCCTCTAACAAGGGACGATAAGCCGTTGGGTCAAATACTTCGCCAATGCGAATGATCTCAATGTCAAACACCGAAACACCTGTATCGGCCATTCTGGCCAATGTTTCGCGTTGTGTCTGTTTGTCGTCAATGAAACTTTGAAAGGGTGCACCGGGTGCATTGGGTTTCAATCGCAAGCCAACCGAAGCGTAACCCAACTTGCCAGCAATGCTGATAGCCTCCGGTACAGACGACTCGTTGGCAGTGAGGTATGCCAATGAATAAGAACGGCTCATGGCTTTACTTCAAAGGCGATACGGCTGTTGGCATGGCGATGGTCGACACCATGTTGGTGGTTAAGTGAGCAGGACCTCCCTTGGGTGGCCAGATACCTTGGGCCACCGCTTCAGCACGCGCTTTGCTGCGCGACTCGATGTTGGGATAAGCCCAAATGTTGGTGAAACGCAAGGGACCATCCAAAGCAATCATGGCCACCACACAAGGTGAAATTTTGTCGCGTGCTGGTACCGCTTGTTCCCACAAATCGATGGTTGGCTGGACACCGCCGGGCTTAATGCCATAGGTGCGAATTTCATAAACAGGACCCTGAATACCGCTCTCTGCACTGGGACGCACTGGCTTCATCCAAGGGAAACCTTGGTAGCTGTGTTGTTCCAAGCTTTGAAAAATTTCACCACAACCAAAAGGACTCGCGTTCTGCTGGGTTCGTTGACGCTCTGCTTGTAATGTGGCCAAGTCATCGAAGCCACGCAATACGATCATTTGGTTAAGAACACCAATGTCGGTGAACCAACACCCTAGTAGCTCGCCTTGGCCTTGTGCCGTAAAAGTTTGAACGTTGGTCGCAGCTTGTGCAGCCGTGCCAAATGGCAAGGTCATGGTGGCAAGTTCATAATACATGGCTTGGGTCCTTTTGTAAAAATGATGTTCTGGTGAAACTTGTGCGGCGTGGTGTGCCGCTAAATAACCAAAGGTCATGGCGGGTCCTAAGGTAATCCCCCCACTGGGGTAATTTCCCTCCATCACGCTGGACAAATCATTACCGCCTGCGTAGAGACCTGGAATGGCATGGCCGTGCTCGTTCAAAACTTGGGCGTGTTCGTTGCAACGCAAACCTGCAAAGGTGCCCAGACTTCCCGCCACCACCCGTACAGCATAAAAAGGACCTTCGATCAAAGGCGCCATGCACGGGTTAGGACCTGCGTGCGTCGCGTCACCTTGTATTCGGTTGTAGGGTGTTTGCCCTTTTTCAAATTCGAAGTCATAGCCAATGTCAGCCATGGCATTGAACCGCGTCACAGTGTTCTGAAGATTGACGGGGTCGATGCCACATTGCGAGGCCAAATCTTCTAATGTGCGGCCTTGCTTCAAATAGCCTTTGGCCAACATGCCCTTGAAGCTAACAGGTGCAGGTTTGACAGCGCCCAAACCCCATCGACGAATAAATCGATGGTCAACGACCAACCAAGCTTGAACTTCTTCGCCGGCAGGCAATGCCTTCAACAGCCCTTGCATGAAGTCGTGATACGAATCGGCTTCGTTGGTAAAGCGTTTGCCAAATCGCGTGACGGCAATCAAACCTGGCTTGGCCCGTTCTATCAAGTGCGGAAAGTGCGCCACACTGCCATCAGAGCGCGGTACCAAAGAAACCGGCGCCATGGCTGCGGCGTGTTTTAAGTGGGTGGCAACGACCGCACCGACTGCCTCGCCCATGCGAAGACCGTCGCCTGTATTGCCCCGCGATGCGGCAGAAAAGTGTTGTTGACCTGTAGGGTCGTGCGGCAGAAGCTGACGCTTGCGAACAGGGTCGTGCGGAAAGCCCCCTGTGGCCAACATCACACCACACTTGGCCCGAATGGATTGCGCTTGCCCCTCATGCATGACCACTGCGCCACACACTCGGCCTTGCTCAGAGATCAATCGCACGGCAGGCGTGTTGACGCGAATGTCGATGCCTTTGTCGAAGGCCGATTTGGCCAAGCCCGCAATCAAGGCATTGCCATTGACCAGATGCATGCCACGGCCGTGGATAAGCAAATCTTTGAGATGGCGCAGCACCCTTTTGACAACATAGAAAAAGGAAGCGCCTGAGCGCATGGCGTTGAAAAAATGCTTGATATCTGCGCCTGAGGCAATACCCATTCCTAAGAAAGTTGTTTCCAATTGCGGTGTCTTGAGTTGTTTGACTTTGGACCCCAGCAGGCGCCCGTCAAAGGGTGCAGCGCAAACAGAGCGACCACCCAATACGGCATCTTTGGTTCGACCATGGAAATCTGGGATGCCGTTGCCATCGATGAAATGCAAGGCTGTTTGTTCTTCGAAAAATCGAAGCATGCGTGGGCCATGTTTCAAAAATGTTCGTGCGCGAACTTCATCAAACTGCTCACCCAACTCGTGTTGTAAATAGGAAAGTGGTTTTTCAATGGGCTCGGCAATACCGGCCTTCAGTGCCAAGTGATTTCGGGGTATCCACATCCAGCCACCGGACCACGCCGTTGTACCGCCGTAGTGAGGGTCTTTTTCAACCACCAGAACTTTCAAACCCAAATACGCCGCTGTCACTGCCGTAGACAAAGCACCTGCGCCTGAACCCACGACCAGCAAGTCGCAGTCCCAAACGGGAGCGGATGAATCGGCGTTCAATTTCATGGCAATCGACGCAATACCTTAAGCAGCGTAGATAGGCTGCAAGGACGACTTGCTAGAACCGCGCGACAACATGGGCGATGCACCACTGGCCGCAGCCAATTGCGCAGCAGCTGACAGCAACTGCGGCACCATGGCCAGCATCCGTTCATGCGTTAAGCGTGAAGAGGGTCCCGCCACACTGATGGTGCCCATGGGCAATTGCCCCGCCAAACCCACCGGCACGGCAATGGCGTTCAGGCCCGCCGTGTAGGTTTCTTCAGTCAAAGCAAAGCCTGCTTTGCGCGTTTCTTGGAGTGCTTTGAGCAGTGCCTTCAAAGTTTTGGGTGCATTGGGCCCAAACTCTTGCGGCATTCCCAGTCCTTGTTGCGATACCAATTTCAGCGCGGCATCGTCTTTTAATGTGGACAACCACGCCCATCCGGAAGACGAGCAACTGAGGCGCGCAATGCTGCCCATGTCGGGGTCATAACGCAAACCTTGTCGGGCGCCTTGTGCGCGTGCAACCCAGGTGAGCCTGTCACCATCCACCACCGACAAGCGAACCAATTCACCCGTTTGTTCTGCCAGTCTGTCTAACAGCGGTTGGGCCACATCAATCACACCTGTTTGGCTCAGATAGCTCAAACCCATCGACACCAATTTGGTGGTGAGCACATATTCACCCAATTCACGGACTTGCCTGACATAGCCCAAGCGAATCAGGTCCACCAACAACCGGTGTGCTGCACTTTTGGGCATATTGAGACGGTCGGCAATGGCGACCAACTCCATGCCCTGCCCTTGCTCGGACAAGAGCTCCAAAATACCCAAAGTTCTTTCAAGGACGCCGCTCATAAGTTGGATGAATGAAATGAGTGAATTGTTTTAAAGCAAACTGAATTTCCGGCACTTTATCACGAAAATGAAATTTTGTTCAAAAGTTGAACATCGTTCCAATTTTGGATAAACTTCAAACTTGTTTAGTCATTCAAACCAGTCAACATGCTCGACAAACTAAGCGGTGCGACCCGCGTTCACATCATTGTGGGCGACCCCATTGCCCAAGTGAAATCGCCTTTTGGCATGACGCAGGCGTTTGAATTGAATGGCAAAGATGCCATTTGCATTCCAGCGCAAGTGCCCACGAAAGATTTAAAGCAATGGTTTGAGGGCATGTCACTTGCCAAGAACGTAGACGGCATCATTGTTACCATTCCCCATAAATTTGATTGCCATGCACTCTGTGCCACCCACTCACCTCGAGCTGACTTCTTGGGCGCCGTCAACACCATTCGCCGCAATGCCGATGGCTCTTGGCACGGCGACATGTTTGATGGGCTGGGTTATGTCAAAGCCATTGAATCAAAGGGCTTCAAACTTCAAAACAAAAAAGGTTTGTTGGTCGGTGCGGGTGGTGCGGGTTCCGCCATCGCACATGCCATGGTGTTGGCTGGCGTCAGTGAGTTGGCCATCCACGATGAAAATACTGAGCGACGCGAATCACTCATTCAACGCCTCAATTCATTGAATTTAGGCAAAGTCAAAGCAGGCTCTGACAATCCAAGTGGCTGTGATGTAGCAATCAATGCAACGCCTATGGGCATGCGCGAAGGCGACCCTTCGCCCATCAATATCGATGCCATCACACCCAACATGTTCATCGGTTGCGTCATTACCGCGCCTGCTGTACCGCCCCTGATTGCCGCTGCGCGTGCCAAAGGCTGCAACACCTCAACAGGCGCTGACATGTTTGTTCAAGTGCGTGAACTCATGGTTCAATTTTTGTTAGACCAATGAACACATCCAGACTTCAAGATCGCATCCAAACCGATCTTTCGCAATTCAAAGACCAAGACACTGTCGACTTGATCGTCATTGGGTCTGGTGCTGCAGGTTTTTCTGCGGCACTCAATGCCGCAATCGATGGCGCACGCGTCGTATTGATCGAGCGAATGGCGCATGTGGGTGGCACCACCGCGCTCTCAGCTTCTACAGCGTGGGTTCCTGGCACCCAGCGTGGTCTGGCTGTCAATCCAGAAGATACGCCTGAGCGTGTCGCTACTTTTTTGAATCATGCCGTGGGCGACCGATCAGACCCCAAGATGCGGCAAGCATTCATCGAAAATGGCCCCAAAGCCATTGCCAATTTGGAAGACAAAAGCGCATTGCAATTTCAGGTGCGCGCCTTACACCCAGACTACTTGTCAGAACTGGACGGTGCTGTTTTAAGAGGCAGGGCCATTGAGCCACAACCCTTTGATGGCAAATTATTAGGGCCCAACATTGGCTTAGTACGCAACCCCATTCCAGAATTCACCGTACTGGGCGGCATGATGGTTGATCGAGATGATATTTTTCATTTGCTGCGCCTCACTGAAACATTGAAGTCATTTAGCTACAGCCTGCGCATTGTGCTGCGCCACTATTGGGACAAGTTGATTCATCCTCGGAGCACCCGTTGGGTCATGGGCAACGCCATGATTGGCCGCATGCTGTACAGCTACATTCAGTCCAAAGGTATGTTGCTGACCGATACCGAAGTCACTGATTTGATTCAAGATGAAAACGGTATCCGCGGCGTGGTGCTTGAGCAAAGCGGCAAGCGCATCACCCTCCGTTGCACTGGGGGCGTGGTCATGGCAAGTGGCGGTTTTAATCGACATGCGGCGCGACGTGCCGACATGTTGCCAGGTGCCGACGAACAATGGTGTCCTGCAGGACCTGGCCATACGGGCCGCGCGCAGGACTTGGCTTTAAAGGCGGGCGGTCAATTAGGCACCGGTGGTTTGAGCCATGCATTTTGGGCACCCGTATCGATTCGCCAACGCGCTGATGGCAGCACCGCATCCTTTCCGCACTTTGTGATGGACCGCGGCAAGCCAGGCATGCTGACCGTTGACAGCCAAGGCCAACGCTATGTCAACGAATCGACTTCTTATCATCTCTTTGGCTTGGCGATGCAAGCGCACCATGCCAAAACACCCTGTATTCCTTCATGGCTGGTCTGCGATGCGGGCGCATTGAAGCGATACGGCCTAGGCATGATCAGGCCTGGAGGCAAAGGCTTAGCCCCATTCTTGGTCGATGGTTATTTGAAACAAGGTCAGTCACTCCACGATTTAGCCCTGCAATTGAAGGTGCCCGCTGATCAATTACAAGCCAATGTAGAACGCTTCAACTCAATGGCCCAAGAAGGTGTTGACACTGATTTTGATCGTGGCACCACTGAATACCAACGTGCCAACGGCGACGCCACATGGCCAGGACCCAACCCTTGCTTAGGTGCACTCAAGGAAGGTCCTTTTTATGCCATTGCTCTCTATCCCGGCGACATTGGCGCGGCAACTGGTTTGGTCACCAACACCCATGCACAGGTATTGAATGCACACAGCGAAGTCATTCCCGGCTTGTATGCCTGTGGCAACGACATGCATTCCATCATGGGCGGCGTGTACCCTGCGCCGGGCATCACCATTGGACCTGCCATCACGTTTGGCTACTTGGCTGCAAAGCATGCGCTGATGAGGGCAAGAGCCTCAAACTGAGTCCTGCACTGAGCGCGACACTAAGCCCTCAAAATTAGCGTAAGTATGGAGTTACTTTTCATGGGGCTTGTCTTATCATCTGATTGATAACATCAGGAGATAAGTCCCATGCTTTCTAGGCGTCAAACACTCATGGCATTGGCCGCTGGCTTTGCAAGCCAGGCCTATGCGCAACGCACATCAGACTATCCCACCAAACCCATCAAAATCATTGTGCCGTTTCCTGCAGGTGGCGGTGGCGACATCTTGGCACGACTGACGCTGTCCAAGCTTGCACAAGAGTTAGGTCAGAGTGTTGTGTTCGAGAACATTGGTGGCGCGGGTGGCAATGTGGGTGTGAGCAACGGGAGCCGAGCAGCAGCCGATGGTTACACCTTGGTGTATGGCACCAATGGCACGCATGCCATCAATCAAACGCTTTACAAGAATCCGGGCTTCGATCCCATCAAAGATTTTGAACCCATCACACGGCTTTCCAGAATTGCCGCTTTGCTGGTGGTCCGCCCTGGCCTTCAAGTCAAATCAATGAAAGAGCTGTTAGTCGAGCTTAAGAAAAATCCAGGTAAATATTCTTTTGCTTCTGCAGGCAATGGCACCACGTCGCATTTGGCAGGTGAAACCCTCAAAGCGCAAGCAGGACTTGCAGTGGTCCACATTCCATACCGAGGCGGTGCTGCAGCCATCACCGATGTCATTGCCGATCGCATCGACTTCATGATTGATGTCATGCCCAACACGGCACCGCACGTGCGCAATGGCAGGCTAAAGGGCTTGGCAGTCAGTACGCTTCAAAGAGTCAGTAGTTTTCCAGACATACCCACCATTGCCGAATCGGGTGTGCCCGGCTTTGATGTTAGTGCGTGGGATGCCTTGTTCGCACCTGCAGGTACGCCGCCAGCGGTGCTCGAAAAAGTGGGGCAAGCCATGCAAAAGATTTTGGCCGATGAGTCTCTCAAACAACAATTGAACAGCCGTGGTTCTGAATCTTCGCCCACAACCCCCGCTGGGTTGCGCTCTTTCATTCAAGTAGAAATTGAGCGTTGGGGTCAGGCCATCAAGCGCTCTGGTACGACCGTCGATTAAGGCATTCTCATGGATCACGGCATTTATCGCGGCATGCCCATTGCACCTGCCGCCTCCACCACTGAAACTAAAAACTTTTTTCAGGCTTTGGAGAATTTTCAACGGGTGTTTGCAATTCGGCCCGGCGATCAAGTGCTCATTTTGTCCGACCCCCTGCTCGACCATCGAGTGATTGATGCGGTCATCGGTCTTGCCAAAGCCAGAGGCGCAACGGTACGCATCTACACAGAACCGCACTCGCGCGTGACTGCCATGCCTGAACACATCAAGGCTTTGGTTGAAGCCTCGCAGTTTGTGGTGTCGACCTGGTTCTGCTCCATCATCGATCCGTTTTTCATTGCCATGCGGCGTAAAGGTCAGCGCTGGGTCAAGATCACGTATTTCAGGAACTTGGATTTACTGCACACACCCGAGGCCAGATTTCCCATTGATGTCATAGGTGCCATCATTCAAGCCACTGCCAAACGATATCCCCAAGAGGGCGAATTCGATTTGCATTTTTCTGATGTGCGCGGCAGCGATTTCAAAATTCACTTCACCCAAGAAATGCGCACCAATCAACTGGCCACCAACCGTTGGCGCGGCTTGATGACAGCCGAAACCGATGGTGCGTATGTTCATTATTTGCCCACGCATGGCCCCAATTTGTGGGACCACAATTCGGTCAAAAATAACTTGTCCATTCCCACTCAGATGAGTGGCGTTTTGTACCCCCAATGGGCCGTGGGTTTTCCTAAGCCGTTTGAAGAACGCATTGGCGTTCACTTTGAAGGTGAGTACGTGAGCCAGGTCACCGGACATTCGCAAGACGCCAACATACTGCGCGACATGCTGGTCGGCGGCAGAATGATTGAAGGCGGGGGATGCGGTTTCAATCCCAAGTCACCCAGACACACGGTGTATCCGGCGGGCTCCAACTCACCAGGCGCTTTGCACTTTGGCATTGACCTGGCCAAGCCCAATGACTACATCCGACGTGTGATGCCAGACTGGGAAGAACCACCGGTTCACATGGATCTGATTTCTTTAGATGCCACTGTCAAAGCAGGCAACAACACACTCATCGATCAGGGATTCTTATGTGCCCTGCGAGACCCAGAGGTCATAGAAATGGCCAGTCGCTTTGGCGATCCCGTTGATTTGCTAGAAGGCTTTGTTGACTAAAGTTGGGACGAGGTCGCCGCTTGGCTCGTCGTCAACGACAACGCCAGCGTATCAGGGTCAATGTCCAAATCGAGCAGCAACCAAATGGCAGCCTTCTGCCAATGAAGGCCTGGCCTGAGCGTGGCATAAACACCACCTGGCAATGCCTCGGGCATGACAAACTTCAAGGCTTTAAGGCCAGGCAAATCGTAGCGTAGGACGGGTCCAGGCACCACTTTGTTCAGCATGTGGGCCACAGCTTCGGTCGTCAAGGCCTTGCTGAGCCATTGATAAGTTAATTCATCTTGAGCGACCAGTGTGAGGTCAAGCATGTCTCCTTTGTCGCCTGCGCGGCCAACAGCAATGTCTCCAACTCTCATGAATGGCTCCAGCGAATGTTGGTTTTGACCAGCGACGGGTCAATGAAACCATCCAAAATTTCAATGCGATTTCGACGTTCACTTCGAACGCTGCATCCGCCAGCGGGGCCCGACAAGGTCAAGGTATAAATTTCGTCCTCGATCACCTGCGCCATGTCGGCGTCCTTGCATTTTGCAGACACATGGACCCGAACCTCAGCAGGCGCAGCCATTCGCAACGAACCTGCGCGCAGCACAGAGTTAACGCCCACCAGATCGATGGAGAGTTGGTCATCTGACCAATCTGACAAACGCATTCTCAAAGTATCTGCAGCACGCTGTGCTCGCTCATAAGCGCCTGTGCCTGCAAAACCAATTTCGCAATCGGCAATAAATCCAGGCAGCTCCATAAAACCAGCCACCTTCAATGTTGGCGGCGGCCCAGAGGTTTTGGCACCTGTCATCCGAATCCGCTGAGGACCGATTTGTTCAAATTCAATGCCCGAAAAATCCAATATCAAATCGGGCGTGATGTATCTGAATGGATCATGCACCTCATACAGCAATTGCAAGGTGCATGTGAGTGCGTCCAGTATGGCGGGTGCCCCATCAAGTACGGTGATGTCTGCAGAACCATCGGCATACACATGTGCGAGGGGATAAGCCAAATTGGCAAAGTCAGCAGCAGACAATGGATTGCCAGGCTGTGGCCCACCCAAAGTATCGTAGTTGCCGCCAGTCAGTTGGCCACCGCACTCCAGCAGATGGCCCACTGTTAAAGCGCCCGCCAGTGCGCTAGGGTCTTGGTTTAAAAATTGACGAACAGGTGCAGCAAACAAGGCAGAGTCTGCAACGCGACCTGTCACCACCACGTCAGCGCCAGCTTCCAAAGCATTCGCCATTGGAACGCAACCTAAATAGGCATGGGCCCCAATCAAACGGCCTGTCAAAGGCTTCATCCATTTAACTTGATCGGCCAGTGCCATGACGTCATCGCCTTCAACAGCAGCAATGCGCAAACCTGAGACACCGAGCGACTTGGCCAGTTCAGCAATAGCTTGGCCAGCTGCAACGGGATTGGCTGCGCCCAAATTCGAAATGATTTTGCAATTTGTTTTGGCAGCAGCCGGCAACAAAGGCGTTAAACGACGGCGCAAGCGCGTGTCAAAACCCGCATTTGGATTGTCTGCACGGGCCTTGATGGCGGGCACCAAAGTTCGTTCGGCCAAACACTCCAGCGCCACAGCATCGACTTGACCTGAGGCAGCCAGCGCAACGGCTGGGTCGACACGATCGCCTGCAAAACCAGCGCCTGAGCCAATTCGATAGATGGGCTTCCTAGACTGGGTCATAGCGTTTATTTTTGAAATAGATTTAGAAATTAAACGGTGTCAGTCACAACCAAGTTGGGATTCAGCAATCGAACACGGTGGTCCACATAATAGCCCCCATATTCAGTGTACTTGAGCACACCACAGCCACACTGGGAACACGAAAAAACATCGCAACGGTTGTAGGGAAAAAAAGAGGCGGCCACGGGCGCTTCAGGTGAGTCGTAACGTGTGCCACTTGGGTGAAATTCTTCAAAAGTTGCTTCGGTCTGTCCTTCAGGCAGGGGTCTCCGAAGGCTGCCATTCAGTTGCATTTGTGAAACTGGCCAGCGGTCATCGCTGACACTCTCCCACCCTTGACAATGCTTCAACGCGCAAGCACATTGACTGGGTTGACTCTGACTCAGCGCCTTGAGTTGATGGCTGTCTAGCAAGGGCAGTGATGGATCATTCATGGCGAAAACTTTTCATTTGATCATTCAAAGCGATACAAGGCTTGTGGGTTGGTTACCAACAATCGTTGTAAAGCATCAGCACTAGGCGCAATGACAGCCAAAGCATCAACCAATTCACCATCGTCTGGGATGTGAGTGTGATTGGGGTGCGGCCAATCCAAGCCCCACACGCATTGATCTGGAAATTTTTCGACCAAACGCGCCGCCAGTTGAGTTCCCATGGGATACCCGCTACCCGCTTGTGATGTGGCCTCAATGCGGTCAATGCCACTCACTTTGACATGCATGTTCTTGTGATCGAGCAATTTCATGAGCGCCTGAAAATCTGCATGACCTTCGCCCAGTGTGGCATCTACGCGTGCCATGTGGTCAATCACAACAGGCACTGCACTTTGTAACAAAGCTTTACCAACGCTGTGAACCAATTCACTTTCGAAGTGAACCTGCAGATGCATACCGACATCGGCCAATCTCGGGGTTAGCTTGAGAACATCTTGCACATCAAAGCCACCCGTCAGATGCTTCATGAAATTAAATCGAACCGCTCTGAATCCTCGATGGGCTAAACGCTTGAGTTCCTGATCGGGCGCATCAACAGGTATTAATGCGACGCCCAAATAATTGCCACCACCCGCATCGATGGCATCTTCCACCACCCGGTTGTCGTTGCCATGAACCACCGATTGAACAATGACACATCGCTCAATGCCAAACGCTTTGTGCAACGCAAAGAGTTTTTCTTTGGGTGCTTCAACAGGTGTTATTTTCAGAGTGGGTGAATACGGAAACTTGTCGGTGGGGCCAAAGACATGCACATGCGCATCACAGGATTTGGCCGGCAACTTAAGCGCTGCCTGGCTGGGTTTGTCCAAATAGGTTTGAACAACGGTGTCTAAATTGGCTACTTGGTTCATTGTTCTTTTCAGTGGATGGCAAGGCTGATCAGTGACCGACGGGCAAGCCAATCAGGTTCGAGAGCTCTTGCACCGTCAATCCTTCCACAATGTCGATCAACTTCAAGCCTTCTGGGCCACACGATAAGGTCGCCAAATCGGCGTACACACGGCTGACACATGCAACGCCTGTTAAAGGATAGGTACAGGCCGATACCAATTTACTCTCGCCCTTTTTGGTGAGTAAATCCATCATGACCCATGTCTCTTTGGCACCTGCCGCCAAATCCATGGCACCGCCTACAGCCGGTATTGCGCCCTCTTCGCCGGTACTCCAGTTGGCCAAATCACCCGTTGCGGACACTTGAAAAGCGCCCATGACACAGATGTCGATATGACCCCCGCGCATCATGGCAAAGCTATCGGCATGGTGAAAAAAAGCACCCCCCTTCAAGAGGGTGACTGGCTGCTTGCCCGCATTGATCAAATCAAAATCCTCTTGGCCTGCAGCAGGCGCAGGACCCATGCCCAAAATGCCATTCTCGCTTTGCAGTATCACTTCGCGATCTGGCGAAATGAAGTTGGCCACCAATGTCGGTTGGCCAATGCCCAAGTTGACATAGGCACCCTCTGGAATGTCTTGTGCCACCCGATGGGCCACCTCTTGTTTGGTTCTTGGCTTGTAGGCGCTCATTTAAAACCA
>JBIKJX010000215.1:0-4075 GCA_044360785.1 Limnohabitans sp. | reverse complement strand
CGTCATGGGGGTGGGGCAGTCTTTCAATTAAGCCACGAGCCTCGAGTGACTGCACCAAGCCCACCAAGTTGGGCGGCAAGATGTTGAGGGCAGCACACAACTGGCGCGAAGTGACGCCGGGGTTGTGAACGATGACAGACATGACCGAAAATTCGACGGGCTTTAAGTCATACACCGCCATGCGCTCCAAAAATTGGGCAATCACAGCCAGCGAGGCTCGCCGGGCGTTGTAACCCAGCAAGGTTTCCAGGTAGCTCGTGTCGACTTTCTCGACAGAAGGCGCGGGTGTTCTTAAGCTGTTTGACATTGTGTCTGAATGATGTGAGAACGCATGGCAAATTCAGGCAAGACCCATTGGCGAAACGCTTTGGATGGGGACACCCAGCGTTCTTCAATATGGGGTATGTCGGGTGTCAGTTGTGACTCAATGCGATGCCAAGCCCATTGCAACAAAACCAAAGCCATGGCTCGCAAATAATCATCGGCCACGCGGTGTCCCAAGCTAGGGTCTTGTTGTGCTGCTGTCAAAATTTGAGCAGTTAGTTTGCGAAGTTGCTGTGACTCTGATGTCTCAAGTTGAATGTCTGCCTTCATGTCATCCAGCAATTGGTTCAAGCTTGCGCCCCCATCGGACATGATTTTTCGAACCAATAAATCGATGGCCTGAATTTCGTTGGTGCCCTCATAAATCATGGCCACGCGAGCGTCGCGAACAATTTGTTCAATGCCCCATTCGCGGACATAACCATGGCCACCAAACACTTGCAAGCAATCACTGCCACCATGAAACGCCTGGTGCGTGAAAGCGGCTTTCATCACTGGCGTGATGAGTGCGCACCAGCGCTGCGCTTTGTCTGCGGTGTCTTTGTCAGCATGTTTGATTCGATCTAACTCAACGGCTGTTTGATAGGCTAGAACGCGTCCTCCGTCCACCCAAGAACGTTGGGTGTCCAGGATGCGGCGAATGGCTGGATGCGCAATGATGAAATCTGCTTCGGCTGCAGATTTCACTGCGGCTTCTTTGCCAGCGGGTGCGCGCATTTGTCGGCGCTCTTTGGCGTAAGCATCGGCTTTTTGCCAAGCAGCATCCAACAAACCAATGCCCTGCATGGCGACATGCAAGCGTGCGGCATTCATCATCACAAACATGGCGCCCAAGCCTTTGCCAGGCTCTCCAATGATTTCAGCCAGTGCGTCATCAAATCGCATCACGCAAGTAGGACTGCCATGCAAGCCCATCTTTTCTTCTATGCGATCGCAATGGACTGCACTGCGCGTGCCATCAGGATAAAACTTAGGGACCAGGAAAAGCGACAAACCTTTGGGGCCGGGCGGGGCATCTGGCAAGCGTGCCAAAACCAAATGCACAATGTTGTCAGTGAGATCGTGGTCGCCCCCAGAAATAAATATCTTGGTGCCGTTCAAGGCAAAACGACCATCGGCCTGTGGCGTGGCCTTCGTGCGTGACAATCCCAAATCACTGCCTGCGTGCGGCTCAGTGAGGCACATGGTGGCAAGCCATTCACCGGTACCGACTTTGCTCAGGTAAGTTTCTTTGAGTGAGGGGCTTGCGTAATGTTTGATGCATTCATAAGCACCGTGTAACAAACCAGGCGCCATGGTCCAACCATGATTGGCGGCAGACAACATTTCGTAAAGCATGATTTCCAAAACGGAGGGCAAGCCCTGACCCCCATCTTCTGTCGCAGCGGACAGCGCTGGCCAACCCGCTTGCCAAAACATTTGGTAAGCCGATTGAAATCCCGGCGGCATGGTCACTTGGCCGTCTTGCCACTGCGCGCCAATTTCATCACCGTCGCGGTTTAAGGGCGCAACGACTTCACCTACAAATTTGCCTGCCTCATCCAACACTTGCTGCACCAAGTCGCCATCCAACTCATTGAAAGCTTGAAGGGATTTCAATTGTTCAGGGGCACTCAACACCTTGGACAAAACAAAATGCATGTCGTGGATGTTTGGCTGGTAATGGCGCATGTTGAAAAGTCTGTTGCGTGAAGGGCCCGAGAACTGTGGCAGTTCTCGGGAAAGCGAGCGTCATGTCTTTGGATCAGGAGTCAACGGTAAAGCCGATGCGCTTGATCAGGGGAGCCCAGCGCTCCAGCTCAACTTGCGAACTCTTCAGTTGATCGGCAGGCGTACCGCCAAAAGGAATCAAGCCGACGACCGTCAATGCGTCTTGAACGCCTTTGTCTTTCAGCGCAGCATTGATGGCGGCATTGGCAGCTTGGATCACATTGGCAGGTGTCTTGGCCGGTGCATAAAAACCAAACCACTCTTCAACCGTCAGTTCAGGAAAACCTTGTTCTGCAAAGGTGGCAACGTCGGGCACGAAGGGAGAGCGTGTTTTGCCAGAGGTGGCCAGAATACGCATCTTGCCAGCCTTGTGATTAGCAATGAAGTCACCATGGGGTGTGAACATACAAGCAATTTGACCGCCCACCACATCCGTGACACCTGGCACGGAACCACGGTAAGGCGCATGCTTGAATTCAAAATTTTGATTCAGACCGAGCAAAGCACCAATGAAGTGAGGTGTCGAACCTGCGGCAGGTGAGCCGTAGCTGGCTTGTGCAGGATTGGCCTTGGCCCAAGCCACAAAGTCTTTCACATTCTTGACAGAAGCAGGCACCATCGGGCCGACTGCGAAACCGTGTTGAATCATCGAGCTGGTGCCGACGGGAGTGAAGTCTTCAAAAGGTTTGTATTGCAAGTTTTTGAAGATGTGGGGATACAGTGAAATAGCTGAAAAAGGGGTCATGGCCAATACAGAACCATCAGCGGGGGCACTCTTCAACAGGTTCAAGGCAATTTGGCCGCCTGCACCTGGACGGCTGTCAATCACACCCGCATTTTTGCTGTAGGGAGTACCCATGAACTTTTCTGCGACTCGGCGCGCACAAATGTCACCAGAGCTGCCAGGTGGAAAGCCATACAGCACTTTCACTTGATCAAAGGGCAAACCGCTTTGCGCCCAAACTTGTTGAAAGGCAGAGCTGCCGATGATGGTGGCTCCGATGGTGGTTTGCAAAAATTCGCGACGATTGGTCATGCTAGTCTCCTTTGGGTGATTAAAAAATTTGAAAAATGTCTGTGTAAATGTTTGGATTAGGTGCACAACAATTTGATGTCTGCAGGAATGGGAATGGCTTTGATGCGATCAGGATCATCTGGGTGCTTGATGCAAAAAGCACGTACTTCTGTGCCCTCGCACAGCACGGTATCGCCTCGCATCACGACGTGTTTTTGGATGAGCGTTTTTTCGCGCCACTCTTGCACGCTGGTATGAACTTGCAGCGTTTCGCCATAGGTGGCGGGCCGAATAAATTTGGTATTGATTTCCAAAAGGGGTGTGCCAATGATGCCAGTGGTTTTGACCAACTCGCGCCAAGGCGGCACGCCACACTTTACAAAAAAGTTAAGCGATGAGGCATCCATCCATTTAGAAAAATTTGGAAAGAAAACGATGCCTGCAGGGTCGCAATCACCGAACATCACTTGCACTTCATAGACAACTGTTTTGCTCATTGATTTCTTTCAAGCCATTAACGGGGTGACATGCGCAATGCGCCGTCCAAACGAATGACCTCGCCATTCAGGTGGCCGTTGCTCACGATGTGGGCAGCCAACTGGGCAAACTCTTCAGGTTTTCCTAAACGTGAGGGAAATGGAATGCTGGCTGCCAAAGATGCTTGTACGGGTTCTGGCAGTGTTTTGAGCAAAGGCGTTGCAAAAATACCGGGGGCGATGGTGCAAACACGGATGCCATGTTGTGCCAAATCGCGTGCCATGGGCAGCGTCATACCCGCCACGCCCGCTTTGGATGCGCTGTAAGCCTGCTGGCCCACTTGGCCATCAAAGGCAGCCACAGACGCGGTGAACACCATGGCGCCGCGTTCGCCGTCTTCCATGGGATCGAGTTTGGCGCAGGCTGCCGCAAATACGCGCGCTGCGTTGTAGGTGCCAATGAGGTTGACGTTGACCACTTTGGCAAAGTCTTCCAAAGGTGCTGGGTTGCCATCTTTGCCCACAATGCGTTTGGCAGTTCCGATGCCTG
>JBIKJX010000214.1:0-4082 GCA_044360785.1 Limnohabitans sp. | reverse complement strand
GGTCGATTGGCTCATCCATCAAGGCAAGCTGAAAGAGTCGCCCATTTTGGACGCTGTTGCCGCTATTTCTGTCGGTCTTAAAGATGGCGCAGCCTTGCTCGATCTCGATTACACAGAAGACTCTTCTTGCGACACTGACATGAATGTGGTGATGACGGGTGCCGGCAATTTTGTGGAGGTACAAGGCACCGCAGAAGGGGTGGCCTTTACGCGCAAAGAAATGGACAGCTTGCTGGCGTTGGCCGAAAAAGGCATTGCCGAGTTGGTGCTTCTGCAAAAGCAATCACGCCAAACGCACATTCATGCAGGCACCGCTGGAGCCTGATGCCATGAAAATGGTTTTGGCTTCTAACAATGCAGGCAAATTGGCCGAACTGCAAACCATGTTTGGCACCCTCCATGTGCAGTTGGTTCGGCAATCTGAGCTGAATATTTCTGAGGCGGAAGAGCCCTATAAAACGTTTGTAGAAAACGCCTTGGCCAAGGCTCGACATGCCGCGCAACACAGCGGTTTGCCTGCCGTGGCAGACGATGCAGGCTTGTGCATCGATGCCTTTGGTGGTTTGCCCGGTGTTGACACGGCTTACTACTGCACGCAGTTTGGCTATGAAAAATCGGATGCCAACAATGTTCGCGCAGTGCTTGAGCAAATGGCCAATATCGAGAATCGACGCGCGGCCATGGTGAGCACCTTGGTGGCTGTTCGCAGTGCTTTTGATCCTGAGCCTTTGATCGCGGTGGGCCGAGTGGTAGTCGACATTGCCCGCGAACCCATTGGCACCAATGGCTTTGGCTTTGACCCCATTTTGTTCTTGCCTGAGTTTGGTCAAACATTTGCCCAATTGCCCGTTGAGGTTAAAAACGCCAACAGCCATCGCGGCAGATCCTCTCAAGCCATGGTGGCGCTGATGCGTGAGCGTTGGGGTCTGTAAGTCATGAAGCAAGCCTTTGATGTGGTGCATGCCATGCGGCCTGGCTTGCTGCAGTTGTCTTCTTTGCCGCCCTTGTCTTTGTATGTGCATTTGCCTTGGTGCATCAAAAAATGCCCCTATTGCGATTTCAATTCGCACGAATGGCAAGACAGCAAGCAAGGTGGGCTCCCCGAAGACCGCTACATCGATGCCTTGCTGGCCGATTTGGAAACCAGCCTGCCACTGATTTGGGGTCGACCTGTTCACAGTGTTTTTATTGGCGGGGGCACGCCCAGTTTGTTCGAGCCGGCCAGCATTGACCGCTTGATCAGCGGCATCAGAGCCCGCTTGCCCTTAGAGGCCGAAGCTGAAATCACACTGGAAGCCAACCCTGGTACGTTTGAAAAAGATCGCTTCAAGGCATTTCGTGCAGCAGGTGTGACGCGTTTGTCCATTGGCGTGCAAAGTTTCAATGATGCGCATTTGAAGGCCTTGGGCCGGGTTCACAACAGCGAGCAAGCCATGGCTGCAGTGGAAGAGGCGCAGGCCGCTTTTGAAACTTTCAATTTGGATGTGATGTACGCCTTGCCAGGTCAGACATTGCTTGATTTGTCGAAGGACATCGAAACTGCTTTGAGTTTCAAGCCGCCGCACATTTCCATTTATCACCTCACCATCGAGCCGAACACCCTGTTTGCCAAGCATCCGCCTGTGTTGCCTGAGGATGATGATGCTTATGCCATGATGGACTTGATCACTGAGATGACGGGCGCTGCGGGTTTGCAGAGGTACGAAGTTTCAGCGTATGCCAAGGCTGGCCACAAATGTTGGCACAACATGAACTATTGGCAGTTTGGCGATTACTTGGGCATCGGGGCGGGGGCGCACAGTAAGCTGAGTTTTGCGCACCGCATCACACGTCAAGTACGTTACCGCGAACCACAGCTTTACATGGCGCAAGCGCTCAAAGGCGAGCCCGCCACGCTCTATGAGGAAGTGAAGCGGGAAGACTTGCCGTTTGAATACATGCTGAACGCATTGCGTTTGAAAGAAGGTTTTACATTGACCGATTTCATGGCGCGCACAGGTTTGGCCATGACCGCCCTTCAAAAGGGTTTGTCAGAGGCCGAGGCCAAGGGCTTGATTGGCAGAGACATGGCCAAGGTGTGGCCAACAGAGCGGGGCTTTGACTTTTTGAGTGACCTGCAAGAATTGTTTTTGGCAGATCGATAAAACGCTGACCTGATAACTTAGTCGGCAGCTGTCAGAGCGGAAGACATTTTCTTGCCATAGTCGTTGAACATGGCCAAGGATTTTTCGGTCGGTATCAAAAATTTGGCGCGCTTGTCGTCGGCTTGACTGAAGGTTTTGACCAAATCTCTGTCGCGAAGTCTGGTAATGCGTTTGTGCAAAGTTGCGGGAGAACCTAATTCGGAGAGCGCAATGGCTTCACGCACCGTCATGGGTTTTTGTTCATACCAACGCAACGCGATGGCCTCGAGCAATGCATTCTCGTTGGCATCTAACAAGGGGGCATCCGGTAAATTTTGGATGGCCTTGGCCAACTGCAAAAACCGCAGGTAAGGGTTGCTTTTGGTTGAATCGTTATTTGAAAACATGCGCTGATTCTAATAAGTTAATTCAAATTTAGTTATGAAAATAGTCACTAACTTTGAGACATATTTTCTGCAAAATCAAGCGGCTTGCATTTGTTCCCAAAGCTTGAAAGGGGTTAACGGCATTTGCAGGTGGGGGGCTTGCTTGGCAAGCCCGTTTCTTGCCAAGGCATCTGCAATGGCATTGACCACGCAAGGCGTTGCACCAATGGTGCCCAATTCGCCCACACCCTTAACACCCAACACATTGTTGGTGCTGGGGACTGTTTGGTTGGTAAATGTATGGAACATTTGCGGCATGATGTCTGCGCGAGGTGCTGCGTAATCCATCAGGCTACCCGTCACCAACTGACCGCTTTCTGGGTCGTACACCAATGCTTCTAACAAAGCCTGACCCATGCCTTGTACAGCGCCGCCGTCCAGTTGTCCTTCTACGATCAGTGGGTTGACCACACGGCCGATGTCGTTGACCGAGGTATAGGACACCACTTGGGTTTCGCCAGTAGAAGGGTTAACTTCCACTTCACAAATGTGGCAACCGTTGGGCCATGTAGGACCGCTGGCAGTGGTGGTCGATTGAATTTCAATGCGCTCGTTGGGTTGTTGCTTTGCCAATGCCGCCAATGTGATTTTGACGTCTGTGCCTTTGACACTGAAGGTGCCCGATTGATAGGCTAAATCTGTGGGGGCAGCTTCTAAGGCTTGACCCGCCAATTCGCGGGCTTTGTCCAATGTTTTTTCAGCACCTACGCGCATGGCAGAACCGCCGGTAAACAAAGACCGAGAGCCTGCACTGCCAAAGCCATTGGCCCGATCGGTGTCGCCCAAAATGACCCTCACTTGCGAGATGTCAACACCAAAAACATCTACCACCAATTGCGCCAATGAAGTGGCAATACCTTGACCCATGGCATTGACGGCGGAGGTAACCTCAATCATGCCGTCTGCCAAGACTTGAACATTGACATTTTCTTCGAGGGCATTGCCGCCCGTCCATTCTAGAAACGTGGCAACGCCCAAACCACGCCATAAGCCCTTGGTTTTGGAGGCGGCTTCGCGCTGGGCAAAACCATGCCAATCGGCTTTTTGCAGTGTTTCGTCCATGATCATTTCGAACGCACCCACGTCGTAGACTTGGCCCATCGGATTTTTGTAGGGCATTTGGGAAGGCTGTACAAAATTTTTGCGGCGCAGCGCGATCCGATCGATGCCGCTCACTCTGGCGGCCTCGTCCATCAAGCGTTCGATGTTGTAAATGGCCTCAGGTCGACCTGCCCCGCGGTATGCGCCCGTACTGGCGGTGTTGGTCATCACGCCGGTAAAGTGATAGTCGATGGTTTGGATGTCGTAAACGCTGCTTTGAACCCATGGGCCAATGAGCATTTGAATGGCCAATCCGGTCATGGTGGGGTAAGCGCCCACGTTGGCCAAGGTCTCAATGCGAAGGCCCAAAATTTTGCCGTCTTTGGCAATCGCCATCGAAGCTTTGGTCTCAATGTCACGACCGTGAGAGCTGCTTAAAAACTCTTCATTGCGATCGGCAATCCATTTGACG
>JBIKJX010000213.1:0-4097 GCA_044360785.1 Limnohabitans sp. | reverse complement strand
GACCGGTTTAAAGAACACACCATTGAGTTGCCGGTAGCCAGTTTCAAAGTCAGCGCCAACGATGAGAAACAATTGCGTGAAGCGCTCACCAAAACATTGGAGTTGGGTAAAGGTGTGGTGCATGTGCTGAGTCAGCTCGATGGTCTGCAAGAAGCCATGGCAGACGCAACACACCAAACCGCGCACATTGGCAAACTGCAAGTGTTTTCCACACTGCGCGCTTGCCCCGTGTGCAGCACGTCCTACAACGAACTCGATCCGCGTCTCTTCAGTTACAACAGCAAACACGGTTGGTGCCCGGAGTGTGTGGGCACCGGTGTGAAGCTGAGCAAAGACCAGCGCAAAGTGTTTGACGACTCGGTAAGAGACGACGACAACAAGGGCCGCGAGCAAAGTTTCAACGAGCCAGAAATTGAAGATCTGATCGACCAAGTGTGTCCGCACTGCGATGGAACGCGCCTCAACAACACCGCGCGCCACGTCAAATTAACAGCGCAGCATTTGCCCATTACCGACATTGCACGCATGAGCGTGACCGATGTACGCAAGTGGGTGCAAAGCTTGGCCAAAGCCAACGAACTCACGCAAAGAGAACAAGACATTGCACGCGATCTGCTGCCAGAAATTGAAAGCCGCTTAGAGTTCTTGGAAGAAGTCGGTTTAGGCTATCTCACACTAGACCGCGGTGCGCCCACCCTCAGCGGCGGCGAAGCGCAGCGCATCAGGTTGGCCGCACAACTGGGCAGCAACTTGCAAGGCGTGTGCTACGTTCTGGACGAACCTACCATTGGCCTTCATGCACGCGACAATCAAATCTTGCTGAATGCACTGCACAAGTTGGGCGACAAAGGCAACACGCTGGTGGTGGTCGAGCACGATGAAGACACCATTCGCCGTGCAGACCACATCATTGACATCGGCCCCAGTGCAGGCAAGCGCGGTGGCAAATTGGTCGCCCAAGGCAGCGTGAAGGACATTACCAACGCTGCAGATTCGCAGACTGGCAAATACTTGCTGCATGCCATGAAGCACCCACTGCAAGCGAGACGGCCAATGCCTGCTTTCATTGAAAGCAACATGGCCAATGACACCGCCAAAGTAGCCAAGGAAGGCGACGCCTCAAGCCTCCAATGGTTAGAACTCAAAGGCGCCAACCTTCACAACTTACAAAACGTCAACATTCAAATACCTTTGCAGCGCTTGGTTGCTGTGACAGGTGTGAGTGGATCGGGTAAATCAACGCTGGCCCGAGACGTACTTTTGGCCAATGTACAAACGCATGTCAGTCAGCGCAGCACCAAAGCCGGAAGGGACGAACAACTGGCAGGAAAATTTCCTGCGCTGACAGGCTGCAAAGAACTCAAAGGCTTTGAAGCCGTCGACAGAGTTTTAGAAGTTGACCAAACCCCCATCGGCAAAACACCGCGCAGTTGTCCAGCCACCTACATTGGTTTTTGGGACACCATTCGAAAATTGTTTGCCGAAACGCTAGAAGCCAAAGCCAGAGGTTATGCCGCTGGCAGGTTTAGCTTCAACACCGGCGAAGGTCGCTGCCACACCTGCGAAGGCCAGGGCTTAAGAACCATCGAAATGAGTTTCTTGCCTGATGTCAAAGTGCCTTGCGAAGCCTGCCACGGCGCGCGCTTCAACCCTGAAACATTGGCTGTGACTTGGCGCGGTAAAAGCATCGGCGATGTGCTCAAAATGGAAGTGGACGAAGCCGTAGGCTTCTTTGAAACCATGCCCTCCATTGCCCATCCCTTGCAACTTTTAAAAGATGTTGGCCTAGGCTACCTGACCTTGGGCCAACCCTCGCCAACTTTAAGCGGCGGTGAAGCACAGCGCATCAAGTTGGTGACTGAACTGACCAAGGTTCGAGACGAATTGGGTAAGCGCGGCAACAAAGCCCCTCACACTTTTTACGTCCTGGACGAGCCCACCGTGGGCCTGCACATGGCCGATGTCGACAAACTGATTCACGTCTTGCACCGCTTGGTGAACGCGGGCCACAGCGTGTTGGTCATCGAGCACGACCTGGACGTGATTGCCGAAGCCGATTGGATCTTAGACCTTGGCCCCGAAGGCGGAAAAGCAGGCGGTCAAGTGGTGGCCAGCGCTACGCCCGAGCAAGTGGTCAAGTTGGCAACGCCAACCGGTCAAGCCCTCAAGCCCGTTTTGGAAAGAGGCTAATTACTCAGCTGTGTGAGGCGTTTGAAGTGTTTCGTGTTGGCCCAACCACAAGGCCAAGCCAATGCAAAGTGCCAACACGGTCCCATAATAATTGTGGGCCAGGTTGACGTTGCTTAAACTGGCAGACATGTGCATCCACAAAATGCCCAACAGCATGGCTGATGTTTTAGGGTGCGACTTTCGCAGATGCCAGCACATCCAACCCAAGCCCAGGGGGTAGCTTAGACTGCTCAATAGGCCAAGCACACCATGCGTCATCCAGGCGTCCAAAAATTCATGGTGCAAATGACCCAAGCGCATCACTTCTGCCGACGCAATGCTGCGCCCCCAAGTTTCAATTTGCAGCACGGTTGATTCAGCACCGTACCCTAAAAGTGGATGCGCTTGAATAGCGCTCCAAGCCTTTTGCCATAAAAACAAGCGGGCCCCCACAGAAGAGTTTGCGCCTTCTTCCAGTTGTTGGCTGGATGCCGACCATTGCGTCATGAACTCTTGCATGCGAAGGCCGTCGTGGGGGTCGTTGATGGCCCAAACAAGCAGCGCACCCAACACACCCAAGCCCAACAACAATCTCGCAGTCAAACCTTGTTTGTGCGTGAGTTGAGAAAAACCCAATATCCAAAGTGTCCACAACACAATGCCATAGGCCCCGCGCGATTGACTCATCAACACACCCACCACGCCCAGACCCATGCCGAGCCACAACATGCCTTTGCCTCGCGCCGTCGGCCAAGTCATGGCATGCGGCAGCATCAAACAAATGATCAAACTCAAACTCACCGCCCAAGCAATGGGGTGGGAGGGTGTGTCACGGTCTAGCCAAAGTGTGGTGCCAAAACCTATGGCGCATGCCACCCAACAGGCCCCCAACCAAGTTTGCAATGAGATGTTGGGAAGGCGCTGTGAAAATTTCAGACCGACGTAAAGCGAAACTGACAAAATCAGCAATCTGGCCTCTGCATGACGCCGCCCCCAGTCGTCTTGCCAAAGGGCCTGCGGTATGATTCTCAGTATGGCTGCTACCGCGCAACACAACAGCCAAATTGTGGCGGCACGCACCAGTGGTTTGTGGTGTGAGCTGTTGTTGGGGATGCTGTGGAAAGCGATTGGGTTGCCCCAAGCGTTGGCAAAGCAAGACAAACAAAATACCAGCCATGCCAAACCTGCCAAGTTGGTGTGCAAGGGTGTCAAAGCCAAGCCAAACGCACACACTGCAAAGCTGAATGTTATGAATGAGCGTGGCAACAAAATAAAAAGGACTTTGGTTTTTGCAAGCTGAAATTATAAATTTGGGTCTTGTGTCAAAGGCATCAGAAACGCCAAACATATCCGGACCCGTTTTGAGATTGTCAGTCATTGTGCCTATCAAAAACCCGGGTGCAAAGTGGCAAGATTGGCTGCGCGCACTGCGTTCGCAAACGTATCAGCCAGCCAAGGTGCTGGTGGTCGATTCAGCATCCACTGATCAGTCGGTTCAATGGGCTCAACAATCAGGCTGTGACATCCTTCACATTGAGGCCAAAGACTTTGCGCATGGCGCAACTCGGCAGTTGGCTTTAGCGCAAGTGGCGCCATTTTCAGATTGGGTGGTTTTCTTAACCCAAGATGCCATCTTGGCCAGCGAACACGCGCTTGAACACCTGCTTCACGCCATCCAAAGCCAGCCTCAAGTGGCCGCTTGGCATGGCAGACAGTTGCCTCAATCAGATGCCAATGCCATCGAATCGCATTTCAGGCACTTTAATTACCCTGCCGAAAGCCACGTTGTTCAATTCCAAGACAAAGAAAAATTGGGTTTGAGGGCTTGTTTTTTCTCAAATGCCTACGGTGCTTACAGGGTCTCTGATCTGCTCGCCATTGGCGGGTTTCCCCAAAATGTCATCTTGGGGGAGGACACTTGGGTGGCC
>JBIKJX010000212.1:0-4105 GCA_044360785.1 Limnohabitans sp. | reverse complement strand
CAAATAAATGGCGCGCGTATTGAGCAACTCTGTGACCTGTGCATCCTCACCATCTTTGCTCAGCAATTGGTGCAACCAATAAAGGCAAGCGGTGCTGGCGGTCAGTTCAGCTGCGTGAATGTTGCCGTCCACCCAAAAAGCGGGCTTGTCGATGTCAAGGCCAGTGCTTTTGCGCGTGAGCACCACGATCCAAATGGGGCGATTTTCGTAACTGCGACCCAGTTCACGCAGTTCTACCAAATCCGGTCTGGCCTTGGCATAGTCTTCTAACAGTTGCGTTAATTCGGTGTGCTTGTAAAACCGATCGAATGCTGGCTGGGGTAGCTTGGCTTGGCTGTAAGGCGCTTGTGACATGTTGGCGTTCAGGAAATCGTTGCACAAGACCTCAGCATACCAAGCCTTTTAAGAAATTAAAAAACCTTCCCGCTTTATAGAAGGGCAGTGAGGATCGTGCCTAAGCTGAACAAGGCAAGTGCCAACAAAGTTCTCACAGCAAATAAACTGATCAGAGGCTTGACTGGAAAAACGTGTGTTTTTTCAATCGCGGCCCATTTGTGCATGAACTTATCGGCTTGATTGGCGCGGGATGCAAAACGAACAAAGTCGCGTCGACTCCGATATCGCACCATGGCCACATAGTGCCAAGCATCAGCGTCATCGGGCGTGACAAAGTTCCCCGATTTGCGAGCGATGAAAATGACCAAGTTACCATAGCGCAGCAAGTCGCCGATGATGGATTTGCCGTATCGCTTGTCGGCCTCTCGGGGATCATCACCAAAATGAGCGCCTTCTGGGTAAAGGGCTTTGGCACGGTATTGCACCAAGTTTTGCATGACAAACTCCTTGCCATCGTCGGATGCCAACAAGTCTCTTAAGTCTTCTATTTCTGCTGAATTGTCACGGCCGGGGTCAGTGCTTTGCAGTTTGGCAAGTGCCTCCTCTATTTCTTGGGGAGACATTGGTTCTCCGTTGCCACCGTACCAAATCCAGAAAAGCACATAGAACAGGGTCAAGGACACAACAATGACAAACATGGGCTTGATCCTTCTGTGATAAGAGTCTGGGCGATTGAGGTTAACAATATGGGGAGCTCACTGCAGCGCAGGTGTACTGAAATTCTAAGTAACCGATTCATTGGAACATAAACAACAAGCATGGCCGCTTATCAGGGAAAAACCTAGCCAAATAGAAGAAAAAACCCATGTTGAAGGGGCTAAATCTCAGCACAATGCCCTCACTGCAAAGGTCTCTGCTTTAGGGCAAGATTTGCATCCCTCTTCAACACTGCTTAACGCTTGTCATTTGAAAGTATTTTATGAACTCAAAGTTGATTCTTGATCACGTTTACGGACACGAAAAAACACTTGCAAGCCGTGTCTACATGACCCAACCCATTGGGCAAGGTCAAGTCATTGACTACACCTGGCAGGAAACCATGCGTCAGGCGCGCTCTATGGCTGCCTATCTTCAAGCGCAAAACTTGAAACCGGGCGACCGTGTGGCCATTCTTTCTAAAAACTGTGCGCATTTCATCATGGCAGAGTTGGCCATCTGGATGGCCGGTGGCACAACGGTTGCCATTTTCCCAACGGAATCTGGTGAAACCATTCGCTATGTGTTGGACCACAGCGAAGCCAGTTTCTTGTTTGTCGGTAAATTGGACACATGGCCTTTGCAAGCGCCTTTTGTTCCCGCCAGCTTGCCTTGCATTGCATTTCCACTAGCCCCGAGCAACACCTACACAAAGTGGGATGACGTGGTGAGCCAAACTTCGCCCCTGAGCGGCGATATTGCCAGAGCGCCCACTGATCTGGCCATGATCATGTACACCTCGGGTTCAACCGGTCAGCCCAAAGGCGTGATGCACAACTTTGAGCGTATTTCTACCGCCACTGGTGGCATTGTGAGAACCTTGATCGACAATTTAGGTGACCGTGACGACAACCGCATCCTGTCCTATCTGCCTTTGGCCCACGTTTTTGAACGTGCTTGGGTGGGCGCCAGTTCCTTGATGCATGGCAGAACCCACGTTTATTTCGCTGAATCGTTGGACACCTTCATTCAAGACTTGAACCGTGCCAAACCCACCATGTTCATTTCAGTGCCACGCTTGTGGCTCAAATTCCAGCAAGGCGTGTTTAGCAAAATGCCGCCTGCAAAATTGAATTTGCTTTTGAACATCCCCTTGTTGGGGGGGGTGGTCCGCAAGAAAATTCTCAAAGGCTTGGGCCTTGACCATGTCATTTTGGCGGGCAGTGGTTCTGCACCCATTCCAGCAGAGCTGATTGTTTGGTATCGCAAGTTGGGATTGAACCTCTTAGAGGGCTACGCCATGACAGAGGACTTCGCCTACTCGCACAATTCAACCACGCAAATCAATGCTCCGGGTTGTGTGGGTGTTCCCCTTGAAGGTGTACAAGCCAAGATCAGCCCTGAGGGCGAAATTCTGGTCAAGTCGCCTGGACAAATGGTGGGGTATTACAAGCGCCCCGACTTAGATGCTGAGTCATTTACGGCAGATGGTTTTTTCAAAACCGGCGATCAAGGTTCGCAGCGCGCTGATGGCCTTTTGAAAATCACGGGTCGTGTGAAAGAACTTTTCAAAACATCCAAGGGCAAATATGTCGCGCCAGCGCCCATTGAAAACAAACTCAATGTGCATCCCATGATCGAGATGAGCATTGTGTCAGGCGTTTCCCAACCATCGGCCTATGCCATGGTGGTCCTTGCTGAGGACATCCGTCCCAAGATGAATGACCCTGAAGTTCGTGCCGACATTGAAGCCCAATTGGCACAGCACTTGGAAAAGGTCAACGCTGAACTGGCAGAATATGAAAAACTGCGCATGTTGGTCATCGCCAGCGAAGCTTGGTCCATTGAAAATGGCTACCTCACGCCCACCATGAAAATCAAGCGCAGTCGGATTGAAGCATCCGTTGAGAGCCAGGTTGAATCTTGGTATCAAAAAAATGGAAGCGTTTTTTGGGCATAAATTGGCACAGTCAACATCAGCCTTTGCTGTTGTTGACGCCATGACTTGGAATTTGAAATGAAATTGAATCGCGTTTTACGCAATTACCTCGCTGCAGTTTGTGTGGCATCTATCAGCTTGGGTGCCTTTGCCCAAGGAACATTTCCAAACAAGCCTCTTAAAATTGTGGTGCCGTTCGGTGCTGGGGGCGTTGCAGATTTAACCGCGCGCACGGTGGCTCAAAAGTTGGGCGAAAATTTGGGTCAGAGCATCGTGATTGAAAACAAGCCTGGCGCGGGTGGTGTTGTGGCAACTGAGTCGGTTGCCAAATCTGCACCGGATGGCTACACACTGCTTTTGATGTCAAACGCAACGGCTGTCAGTGCGGGTCTTTTCAAAACCTTGCCCTACGATGCAGAAAAAGACCTGACGCCACTTTCTATTTTGGGCACCTTCGATATTGCGATTGTCGTCAACAACGATTCAAAGTTTGCCAACTTGGCTGACCTGCTCAGTTTTGCAAAGGCCAATCCTGGCAAGCTGAACATTGGCAGCATCAATGTCGGTAGCACCCAAAATTTGGCAGCAGAATTGTTCAAGTCGACAGCAGGCATTGACGCACAGGTGGTTCCTTTCAATGGCACGCCAGCCGTTTTGACCGCTTTGCGTGGCGGGCAAATTGACGTTGGCGTAGAAATTTTGGCGCCTGTCCTGCCTCAAATCAAAGGCCAGGCTTTGCGTGCATTGGCCGTGACTGGTGATAAGCGTGCATCCGCTTTGCCACAGGTTCCAACTGCCAAAGAAGCGGGCGTTCGCAACTTGTATGCAGCATCTTGGAATGCGTTGGCCGCACCTTCTAAAACACCCAAAGAAGTGGTTCAAAAATTAAACCAAGAAATTCAAAACGCATTGAATCATCCTGACGTTCGTAAAAAACTTCAAGACATGAACGTAGAGCCACAGCCTAGCTCTCTGCAACAAGCAACCGATTTGCTCAGCAGTGAAACAAAAAGATGGGGTGAAGTGATTCAACGTGCGGGCATTCAAAAGCAGTGAGATACTGGCGTTGAATGCTTGACATCCTCGCCATCACTGTCCCCATCTATGTTGCAATTGCGCTTGGATATGGCCTAA
>JBIKJX010000211.1:0-4109 GCA_044360785.1 Limnohabitans sp. | reverse complement strand
GGGCATGGCCATTGATTGGGGGCAATTTGGCGTTCAAGTCAACGGATTGGGCCCTGGCTATTTCAAAACAGAATTGAATCAAAAACTGGTGGACGATCCTCAGTTTTCTGCTTGGTTGGTGGGTCGCACGCCCAGCCGTCGTTGGGGCGACGTCGCCGATTTAGGCGGTGCCGCTGTCTTTTTAGCCAGCGATGCCTCGCGCTTTGTCAATGGCCACATCCTCTATGTGGATGGCGGCGTCACCGCTACACTCTAAGTATTCACTTTCAAGGGCTTTTTCATGCGCGCCATCATCTGCCACTCCGCCAAGGATTTGAGAATCGAAACGACACAACTGCCTGCACTGGGCAGTGATCAGGTTCGCGTCAAAGTTGCTTTTGGCGGCATCTGCGGCTCTGATTTGCATTACTACCAGCATGGTGGATTTGGCACGGTCCGCATTAAACAACCCATGGCCTTGGGTCATGAAATTTCAGGCGTTGTTGACGCCTTGGGCGCAAACGTCAAACACCTCACTGTGGGTCAGCGCATTGCCATCTCGCCTTCTCGTCCCTGCGGCACGTGTCGCTTTTGCCAGCTGGGTCAGCAAAATCATTGCTTGAACATGCGTTTCTTTGGCAGTGCCATGCCCTTCCCCCATATTCAAGGCGCATTCGCTGAGCAACTCATCATCGAGGCTTACCAAGCCCATCCGATTGGGTCACATCTCAGTCTTTCAGAGGCCGCTTTGGCAGAGCCTTTGTCGGTTGGCCTGCATGCTATTCAACGCGCAGGGGGTGTCTTGGGCAAGCAAGTGTTTGTAACGGGTTGTGGCCCCATTGGTGCCTTACTCATTGGTGCATTGCGCCGAGCAGGGGCCGCACGCATTGTGGCGGCTGACATCGCCGACCTGCCTCTTCAATGCGCCAAAGCCATGGGCGCTGACGAAACCATTAATCTCAAAACGCAACCTGAGTTACTTGATCCCTACAAAGCCGATAAAGGTCAGTTTGAGGCCGTCTTTGAAGCCTCAGGCAGCGAGCCTGCTTTGCGCGCAGGATTGGACGTCATCATGCCTCGCGGCATTCTGGTTACTGTGGGCATGGGGGGCGACATGAACCTCCCTATGACACAACTGGTTGCCAAGGAGGTCGATATGCGCGGCACGTTCCGCTTTCACGCAGAATTTGCAACCGCAGTTCAATTCCTCAATTCGGGCCTCATCAACGGCAAGCCGGTCATCACTGGCATCTTGCCCATGAATCAAGCGGTCGAAGCCTTTGAATTGGCTTGTGACAAATCCAAATCTTTGAAAGTTCAAATCGACTTTGAAGCCGTTGAATGACAAGCCAAGTTGATCATTTGGTCGTCGCGGCACACAGCTTAGAACAGGGTGTTGCGTGGTGCGAGTCTGTTTTGGGAATCACACCCTCTGCGGGAGGTGAGCACGAAAAGTACGGCACGCACAATCGCCTCTTCAAAATTGCGACACCCACTTTTCCTGTGGCCTATTTTGAAATCATTGCCATCAATCCCGATGCCATCATTGAAAAGAAGCCGCCACCCACACGCTGGTTTGATTTAGACAACAAAACGCTTCAGGCTGCGTTGGCTCAGTCGCCAAGGCTCGTTCACTTTGTCGCCAACACTGACAGCATTCAAGATGCAAGGCACGCGTGGAAGGCGCAAGGGATTGACCGTGGACCAATCATTCATGCCAGTCGCAAAACAAAGCAAGGCTTGTTGCAATGGCAAATCACGGTCAGGCCCGATGGCGATCGTCTGTTCAATGGCACCCTGCCAACCCTCATTCAATGGGGCAAACCTGATGCTTCAGACCCTATGCAATTGCATCCCCGCAATCATTTACCCAGGTCTAAGGTTTCACTCAAAAGTCTATCCGTCTCACATCCAAGCGCGTCAAAACTCAAGGATGCCTACGACGCTATTCAACTTGAAAATGTTCACTTGTCTGAGGGGCCGGCCAACCTCATCGCCACGCTTCAGACCCCCAAGGGCCTGGTGACTTTAGAAAGTTTGGGAATCTAACGATGTCGCAACCCATCCATTCAAAAGTTGGTGTTGGCTCAAAAGAAATTTTGGATGTTCTGATTGTGGGTGCAGGCTTGTCTGGCATAGGTGCAGCAAGGCATCTGCAAATGCATTGCCCCAAGGAAAAGTGGCAAATCTTTGAATCGCGATCAGCCATCGGCGGCACATGGGATTTATTTCGGTATCCGGGCATACGTTCCGATTCCGACATGTACACCTTGGGTTATGCATTCAAACCCTGGCTCGATCACAAAGCCATTGCCGATGGCAGCACCATCCGACAGTACATTCAACAGACTGCCGAAGAAAATGGCATCACAAAATTCATCCAATACGGCCGTCAAGTCACTAAAGCGTCTTGGTCAAGCGAACATGCCTGTTGGACAATCACAGCAAATGTCAAAGACAGTGGCGAGGCCATTGAAGTTAAAGCCAGATTTTTGTATCTATGCTGTGGCTACTACAGCTACCAAAAAGGCCACCAACCAGAGTTTCCTGGGCAATCCAATTTCAAAGGTCAATGGGTTCACCCGCAATTTTGGCCCGACCAACTCAATTACGCTCAGAAGAAAGTTGTTGTCATCGGCAGTGGTGCAACAGCTGTCACATTGGTCCCTGAAATGGCCAAATTAGCCTCCCATGTCACCATGCTTCAACGTACGCCCACCTATGTCATTTCAAGGCCAGGCTCTGACGGTGTTTCGCTTTGGTTACAAAAATTCTTGCCTGAGCAATTGGCATATCAGATCACCCGATTTAAGAATGTCTGTTTGGGCATGCTGTCCTACCAATTTGCCAGGAAGCAACCTCAATTTGTAAAAAACTATTTGGTCAAATTGGCTGCCAAGCAATTGCGATCGGATGAAAAAGCACAACATTTTTCCCCCAACTACAAACCTTGGGATCAGCGACTTTGTTTGGTGCCTGATGGCGATTTATTTAAACAAATTCGAAAAGGCAATGCCAGTGTGGTGACTGACACCATCCAAAGTTTCACAGAAAACGGCATTCAACTGACCAGCGGCCAAATGCTAGAAGCAGACATTGTTGTTTCAGCGACAGGTTTGTCCTTGAATATTTTGGGTGACATTCACATCGAAGTGGATGGCCAAGTTTTCAATGCCTCTCAAGCCATGGCATACCGTGGCATGTGGCTTTCAGACTTACCCAATGCCATCATGACTTTTGGCTATACCAATGCCTCTTGGACTTTGAAAGCCGATTTAACTGCCACCTACACATGCCGGTTGTTGAACTACATGCGAAAGCACGGGTATCAAAAGGCGGTGCCAGTCAGAGATTCCACCGTGCAAGAACAAGACTACCTGTCATTCACCTCAGGTTATGTGCAACGGGCCAAAAACATTTTGCCCAAACAGGGACAAAGAGCCCCCTGGCAAGTGAATCAAAATTATTTCAAAGATATCATGCTGATTCGATATGGCCGCCTGAACGATGGCGTCATGCATTTCAGCTAATTTTTTCGAGGCAGTCTGATGCTTGTTCTTTGGATTTTGTTTTTGCTTTTCATGAGCATTTTGGGTTTGGTCTTGTTTGCAGCCTTCTCCAACAAAAAGGCCACTCAATATCTACCGCCCTCAGGCAACTTTGCCCAACTTGGCAATACCCGACTGCACTATACCGACCAAGGACAAGGGCGCACCATCGTCATGATTCATGGCTTGGCTGGTAACCTTCACAACTTCACCTATGGCTTGGCATCGCCCTTGTCGAAAAACTACCGCGTCATTTGCGTCGATCGTCCAGGTTGTGGTTATTCCAAACGCGCCAGTCATGCCAATTCCAGCTTAGAAGCCCAAGCCGACACCCTGGTTGAATTGTTGGACCACTTGAAGATTGAATCAGCCATTTTTGTGGGCCATTCTTTGGGGGGTGCCATTTCTTTGGCATTGGCGCAACGACACCCTCAACGGGTTCAAGCTTTGGCTTTGATTGCACCTTTGACACATTCGCCAGATGAAATTGCAACTGTATTCAAACCCTTGGACATTGCCTCGCCTTTTGTCAGACGTGTGATTGGATGGACTCTGGCCATACCGGGCACCATCTATCGTATG
>JBIKJX010000210.1:0-4150 GCA_044360785.1 Limnohabitans sp. | reverse complement strand
GGATTGATAGCGGCTATCAGGACGCGAACCACGGCTTCTGTGGGACCACAAATGGGCATGCTTTGGGCCACGACCTTGACTTGAATGGCGTCGGGTGAGGCGCTGGGTTGAGTCAGTTGTAATGCTTGCATAGGTTTATCCATTGTGAGAACGCAAGCCCCACAGTTCACGGGCTTGTTTGCTGGATGCCAACGCGCCACCCAAATGTTGAATCATTTCTTTGGCTCTCAGGACCAACGCTGCGTTGCTTGGCGCCAAGACACCCTTGTCGAGATAGATGGTGTCTTCAAGACCAATGCGCACATGGCCGCCCAACAACCAAGCTTGCGCTACCACTGGAAATGCCATGCGACCAATGCCAAAAGCAGACCAATGCATGCCGGATGGAATCAGGCTTTTGCCAAACATCAAAGCTTCAGGACTAGAAGGCAAGGCATAACGGACACCTGTGACCAAGGTGTAAATGCTGTTCTTAGGCAACACACCTTCGTTCAATAAAGTCTGTGCCAAAACCAAATCGCCAGAATCAAAACATTCCAATTCGGGCAATGTTCCTGCATCGCGAATAATTTGTGCCATCTGACGCACCGAATTGGGCGTGTTGATGACCACTTGGTCGCCCGAGTTCATGGTGTTTAAATCCAATGAACAGACATCGGGTTTGAGTGCAGCAACATGCGCCACCCTGACCTCAGGCAAACACAATGTACTGCCAGGTGCTGCCTTTTGAGGATCTTCTGCGGAGGGGATAAACCGGCCACCTGGCCCTGTGGTGAGGTTGATGATGAGGTCGCGATTTTGCGCGCGGATGCGGCGCACCACATCAGCGTACAAATCAAGTGACATCGAAGGCTTACCCGATTCAGGATCGCGCACATGAATGTGTGCTGCGGCTGCGCCCGCCTCTGCTGCACTCAAGCAAGCATCTGCAATTTGCTCAGGCGTCACAGGCAAGTGAGGTGTCTGACTGGGTTGCGTCAAATTGCCAGTCACAGCGCAAGTGAGGATGGTGAAAGGATTCATGTTTGTAAAAATCTTTAAGAGACCAAATGTCTGCCACCGTCAACAACCAACGTGGTACCTGTTGTGAACGCCAATGTTGTGGTCAATGCAACAATGGCTTGCGCAACATCTTCAGCCTCTCCAACCCTTCTAAGGGGCGTGGTTGAAGCCGCTTTCTGATTGAACTCGGGTCCTCGTCCGGGCACAAATGAGGTGTTCACAACACCCGGCGAAATGCCGACCACGCGCAACTCAGGCGACAACGCTTTGGCCAAGGCCTTGGTCATCAAGTCGGTTCCAGCCTTGGCGGCGGCATACGCCAAATTGCTACCAACACCGGTGAAAGCGGCAATCGAAGACACATTGATGATGACGGGATCCTGTGCTTTTTTCATCCAGGGCGTGAAGGCTCGAATGGTTGCAAAAACACCCCGCCAGTTGACTTGAAAAATACTGTCAATCAATTCATCGCTTAAGGCATCCAAATCATTCAAGGGCACAGGCTGCGTAAAGCCAGCACTGTTGACCAAGATGTGGATGGCCCCCATGTCGTTTTGAATTTGGGCAGCGACTTGCTTGAGTGATTCTGAATCTATGACACTGGCGGTGTAAAACTGATGACCGCCCCCATGGAGTGAGTCCAAAATGGGTTGTGTCCGAGCGGGATCCGTGTCACGGTGGACCAAGGCCACACGCGCACCGAGCGCCGCAAAATGACGGGCGGTGGCAATGCCAATGGCACCTGCGCCACCGACAATAACGGCCACTTTGCCGTCGAGCTTAGAAATGGGTTGAAAAGTAGATTGCGTCATGACAGTGGCGGATGAGGAATTCGGGTCTCGCCTGGCTCTAGCATGATGTCAACATGCAACTGCCAAGCTTGGGCTTGAGTAGGGTCAGGTTCAAATTGACGGACCAAGGAACCTACGGCACCAAACACCACGTCGGAATCGATGCATGGGTCTTGTGCGTCAAAAATCTGTGTTGCCAACACCCGATAACCTTGCGCAATGGCAATGAAATGCAAATGAGCGGGTCGCATGGCATGGCGATTTTGGTGTTCGAGCAATGTGCCAACAGGTCCATCCACAGGGATCGGATAACCAGCAGGCTTAACGGTTCTATAGACAAACTCACCATGCTGGTTGGTCGTGAATCTGCCACGCAAATTCATGTCAGCTTGGTGCTCATCTTGGTTCTCGTACAAACCGGTTGGAGATGCTTGCCAAACATCGACCAAAGCACCTGGAATGGCTTGCTTTTGGAGGTCCATGACACGGACATGCACAGTCATTCGATCGCCAGGGGTGTCGGGTGTGTAAATTTCTGCACCGCTGTCTAGCACTGGATGGTTGGCCCGCCAAAAGGGACCAATCAACGCTGGCTCTGTCCCACCATGCGCCATGATTCTCTTTGCATCTTGCAATTGAACCAAGGTTGATAGTCCCAGCACATCTGCCAACAAGATGGCTTCATTTTTCTTAGGCCCTGTTGCTTGACCCACAGCGTTTAGAAACTGCAAACCCAGTTCTAACTCCTCGTAGTTCAACTGTGTTTCTTGTGCAAAAGCATGCAGATGCTGAATCAAGGATCGCAATATGGTGCGCAAGCGCTCCGACGACGTTCCTTCGTTTTCTGCAAGAACAGCGGCCAGCAATGTCACAGCATCTGCGGGACTGCCTTGGGGGTTAGAAGTTGACATAGATGGGTGACATGCTTGAATGCGATCGTTCGCAATTTATCTCATGCAGAACGAGTTTGAAGACTCAAAAACATGAATTTTTTAGGTGTTAACCCTTGCGGGTCAACGCAATGCGAACGATTGCATCTATTTTCGCTTTTAGAATGAAGCATGAACGCCAAATTCAGTGATCGCTACGCCCTGCTCCGAAGGATTGATGCATGAGTGCAACACTTCGCGATGTCGCCCAAATGGCAGGCGTACACACGGCAACTGCAGCGCGCGCATTGTCCGGCGCCACGCAACACAAAGTCGCAGCCAGTACGCGATCTAGAGTTGAACTGGCTGCCGAAAAATTAGGGTATGTGGCGCACGCGGCTGCGGCCACGCTCAGAACCGGCCGAAGCGGATTTGTAGGCATGTTGGTGCCCGACTTGGCCAACCCACTCTTTGCCCCGATGTTAAAAAGTGCTGAGGCACGATTGCGCACCAAAGGCTGGACCATTTTGATTGCGCAAGTTGCACCCGAAGAATCAGATCGCTTAGCTGCTTTGAGAACCCTCATTACAAAACGTGTAGATGGCTTGATTTTGGCAACTTCGCAAAGCAACGACCCCATGCTCAGCCTGGCGGCCCAACAAACGATACCCACTGTTCTGATCAACCGTGGCCTCGGAGATCGGCGATTTCCATGTGTGGTCAACGACGATCTTGAAAGCATGCGACTGGGTATTTCACACTTAAAAGGCTTGGGTCACCAGCACTTGTTGCATTTGTCAGGCCCACAAAATTCAAGCACAGGCATGGCGCGCTTGGAAGGTTTTAAACGATGGGCAGGGGCCAAACAAGCAGTTGTAGAAGCTCCCTTTTACACACGGCAAGCGGGTTATCAGGCAATGCGTACATTTCTGCTTCAAAGTCCCAACGGCTGCCCTCAAACAGCCGTTCTTTGCGGCAACGACCTCATTGCGTTGGGCGCTATCGAGGCCATTCAAGAATGCGGCGGTCATGTCCCTACTGATTTTTCAGTCGTCGGCCACAACGACATGCCCTTCATGGATTTGGTCTACCCAGCATTAACCACGGTCCATGTCCATACCGACCTCATGGGGCAAGAAGCCGCCGATGTTTTGATGCTGAGAATGAATGATCCAGAAGGCGCCGTGCCTGCATCTCGCTTGCTGAACCCTGATTTGGTCCTTAGAAATTCATCGACTCATCCTCGGCAAGAACGATTGTTCAAACCGAAGATTGGATGACCTTAAAAAGCAGCATTTTTTTTGCTACAATGCGAGGCTTAGCAAAATAGCGCAGTAGATTGGACTCAGCAATTTACACAAAAAGCGTTCTTTTTGTTAACAACCGAATATTCCTCGATAGCTCAGTCGGTAGAGCGCCGGACTGTTAATCCGTAGGTCCCTGGTTCGAGCCCAGGTCGAGGAGCCAAATTTTTTGAAAAAATTAAGG
>JBIKJX010000209.1:0-4157 GCA_044360785.1 Limnohabitans sp. | reverse complement strand
CAAAGCAGCGCGCATTGTCAACATTGCCAGCACAGCTGGCTTAAAGGGCTATGCCTATGTGTCGGCTTATACGGCTGCCAAACACGGTGTGATCGGCCTCACGCGCAGCTTGGCTTTGGAGTTGGCTCGCAAAGGTGTGACTGTCAATGCGGTGTGCCCAGGCTTTACAGAAACCGACATCGTGCGCGAATCCATTGCGAACATTGTGGCCAAAACTGGTCAGACAGAGGCGCAAGCGCGCGAGGCTTTGGTGGCTCACAACCCCCAGAAAAAAATGATTCAGCCAGATGAAGTGGCCCAAACCGTGTTGTGGTTGTGCTCAGAAGCTGCAGTATCCGTCAATGGCCAATCGATTGCTGTCGATGGCGGGGAGACCCAGTGATGACTTCTGATGCTTACATTTCAGCCAATGCCGACCATGAATTCAGGGCGCATGCGGATCAGCATGCATCATTGAGGTTGTGGTTGCGATTGCTTTCATGCACCACGCGGGTTGAAGACAAAATTCGCCACAACTTGCGCGAGTCGTTTGACATCACCTTGCCACGTTTTGATTTGATGGCGCAATTAGAGCGCCACCCAGATGGCTTGACCATGGGCGAGTTGTCAAGGCGCATGATGGTCACAGGCGGCAACATCACCACCATTGTGGATCAGTTGGAAAAAGAAAAATTGGTGATGCGCCAAGTCGGCGCAACCGACCGCCGCTCCTTCACAGTCAAGTTGACCAAAGCGGGTCGCGATGCATTTTCCGACATGGCTGTCGCACACGAAGAGTGGGTGGCTGAAATGTTTGCGGGCCTTTCAAGCAATCAACAAAATCAGTTGCACAGCTTGTTGGGTGCACTCAAGAAAAATTTGCAAAAACAAGAGGAGACATCATGAGTCAAAAATATTTGCCAGGTCAGCCCCATCAATTACCGCGTCACAACAACACACTGGCCCACTACAAAGCCGAGCATGTGTTGTTTGAAGTCAGAGAGGGTGTGGCCACGCTCACCTTGAATCGACCAGAGCGCAAGAACCCTTTGTCGTTTGAGTCGTATGCCGAAATGCGGGACTTGTTCAGAGCACTTTCTTATGCGGAAGATGTTCATGCCGTGGTGGTGACAGGTGCCGGTGGCAATTTTTGTTCGGGGGGTGATGTGCATGAAATCATTGGCCCGCTCACCCAACTCGACATGCCGGGACTGCTGACGTTTACACGCATGACCGGTGATTTGGTCAAGGCCATGCGCGCGTGTCCGCAGCCCATCATTTCCGCCATTGATGGCATTTGTGCCGGTGCCGGTGCCTTGTTGGCCCTGGCCTCTGACATGCGCTACGGCACAGCCCGCAGCAAAACTTATTTCTTATTCAACAAAGTCGGCTTGGCAGGATGTGACATGGGTGCGTGCGCATTGCTGCCGCGCGTCATTGGGCAAGGTCGTGCATCGGAGTTGTTGTACACCGGCCGCGGTTTGCCGGGCGAAGAAGCAGAACGTTGGGGTTTTTACAACCGTGTGTGCACACCCGAAGATGTGTTGGCAGAAGCACAAGCTATGGCCAAAGTGTTGGTCAACGGCCCCACCTTTGCCAACAGCATGACCAAAAAAATGTTGCAGCAAGAATGGAATATGGGCGTTGACGAGGCCATCGAGGCTGAAGCACAAGCACAAGCCATTTGCATGGCCACCAATGACTTCCACAGGGCCTACCATGCCTTTGTGGCCAAGCAAACACCCGTGTTCGAAGGGGACTGAAGATGAATTCATCCGCACATTTGGCATGGCCCTTTTTTGAGGCTTCGCACCGAGATTTCAAAGGCAGTCTGCAAACTTGGACTTCGAAGCAGTTTGCCAATTTGCATGGCCACGATGAATCGCGTGACGCCATTGACAAAGAATGTGTGAGCCTCGTGAGAGCGCTAGGGCAAGGTGGCTGGCTCAAGCCCGCCATCGCGGGCCAAGCCTATGGCGGGGCCTCTGAAGTTATTGACACGCGCACCCTCTGTTTGTTGCGCGAGGAACTTGCGTGGCACCACGGCCTCGCCGATTTTGCTTTTGCCATGCAAGGCTTGGGGTCGGGTGCCATCAGTCTCAAAGGAACGCCAGAACAACAAGCGGCATATTTACCACGTGTGGCCAGTGGTCAAGCCTTGGCGGCTTTTGCCTTGAGCGAACCCGATGCAGGGTCGGATGTGGCGGCCATGCAATGCAGCGCAACAGAGACGCCCGAAGGTTATCGTTTGAATGGCAATAAAACTTGGATTTCCAACGGCGGCATTGCAGATTTTTATGTGGTGTTTGCACGCACTGGCGAAGCACCCGGTGCCCGCGGCATTAGCGCCTTCATTGTGGATGCCAACACACCGGGCTTAGAAATCGCCGAGCGCATTGATGTGATTGCGCCGCACCCCTTGGCCAAGTTGCACTTCAACCAAGTGTTGGTGCCGCATGCCAAAAGAATTGGCGCAGCAGGTGAGGGCTTTAAAGTGGCCATGGCCACTTTGGATGTGTTTAGAACTTCTGTGGCAGCCGCATCACTTGGGTTTGCACGTCGCGCTTTGGATGAATCGATTGCATGGGCCAAACAGCGCAAAATGTTTGGGCAGTCCTTGGCAGATTTTCAAATCACACAAACCAAATTGGCACAGATGGCCACCCTGTTAGATGCCGCCACTTTGCTCACCTATCGTGCAGCTTGGTTGCGTGATCAGGGGCAGCGCATCACGCAAGAGGCCGCCATGGCCAAAATGACAGCCACTGAAAATGCACAACAAATTATCGACATGGCCGTGCAAATGCACGGCGGTATGGGGGTGAAAAAAGGTTGCATTGTTGAATCCCTGTACCGTGAAATTCGCGCGCTACGAATTTATGAAGGCGCAACAGAAGTTCAGCAGTTAATCATTGGCCGTGACTTACTCAAGTGAGGACTGAAATGACACAGTCACTATTGCCTTCATCCCACCACGACACTTTCACCCGAGACCGTTTACCACCGCAAGATCAGTGGCCGCTCTTTGTGTTTGATCGCTTGGAAGTGCAGTACCCTGCACAACTCAATTGCGTCAGCGCCTTGTTAGACGCGCACGTCATTCAGGGAAAAGGTTCTCGCATGGCGGTCAGAGGTGTTGACGCCACAGGCGCCATTGAGTGGACTTATGCGCAGTTGCAGGCCAAGGTGAACAAAATAGCGCATGTGCTGGTCAAAGACATGGGTCTTCGATCGGGTGAGCGTTTGCTGCTGAGAGGCGGCAACAGCCCCATGATGGCCGCTTGTTTTTTGGCAGCATTGAAAGCAGGACTGGTGGTAGTACCCACCATGCCATTGCTGCGCGCTGCTGAACTCAAGCAAATCATTGACAAAGCGCAAGTGAGTGCCGCGTTGTGCGACAGTTTGCTGGCCGAAGAAATGGCACATTGCGTTGACAGCACGCATGTGCATTTTTCGAAGTCATTGAAACAAGTCATGTGGTTTAGATCGGAGACAGCCGATGGTGTGGAAGCGCACATGACAAACCATGCAGATGTGTTTGAGGCCTATCCAACCAGTCGCGACGATGTGTGCCTGATTGCCTTCACCAGTGGTACCACGGGACAGCCCAAGGGCACCATGCATTTCCACCGTGACATCTTGGCCATGTGCGATTTGTTTCCGAAGCATGTGCTGCAAATGAATGAAACCGATGTGGTGTGTGGCACGCCGCCTATCGCTTTCACTTTTGGTTTGGGTGGTTTGCTGGCTTTCCCATTGCGATATGGCGCTTGCGCTGTCCTGCTTGAAAAGTACACCCCAGAAACTTTGTTGCTGAGCATCGACAAATACCAGGTCACACAGTGCTACACCGCACCCACCATGTACCGGCAAATGGCTTTGTTGGTGACTGAGAGGCCAGGCGCGTTTCAATTGAAATCGATCAAGCACACCGTGTCTGCAGGTGAGGCACTGCCCGATGCCACGCGCCAATTGTGGAAAAAAGCCACTGGCATTGAAATGACCGATGGCATTGGCGGTACTGAGGTCATCCATATTTACATTTCCAGTGCTGGCAATGAAGTCAGAGCTGGCAGCATTGGCAAAGTGGTGCCCGGTTATCAAGCGCAAATTGTGGATGAAAACATGAAGCCCGTAGCGCCAGGCACCGTCGGACGCTTGGCGGTTCGCGGCCCAAC
>JBIKJX010000208.1:0-4159 GCA_044360785.1 Limnohabitans sp. | reverse complement strand
CACGGTACGCGCCAGTACTGGCGGTGTTGGTCATGACACCGGTGAAGTGGTAGTCGATGGTTTGGATGTCGTAAACGCTGCTTTGAACCCATGGGCCAATGAGCATTTGAATGGCCAATCCGGTCATGGTGGGGTAAGCGCCTACGTTGGCCAAGGTCTCAATGCGTAGACCCAAAATTTTGCCGTCTTTGGCAATTGCCATCGAAGCTTGGGTCTCAATGTCACGACCGTGAGAGCTGCTTAAAAACTCTTCATTGCGATCGGCAATCCATTTGACGGGCCGACCTAATTTGTGCGCGCAATAGGCCGTGACAATGTCTTCTGCATAAGCGCCCGTTTTCATGCCAAAGCCGCCGCCCACATCGCCCACAATGACGCGAACGTTTTCTTTGTCCAATCCAATGACATCGCATACAGCTGTTCTGACACCTGTGGGCATTTGGCTACTCAGACGAATGGTTAGGCGACCATTGTCAACATAGGCCAAAACACTGCGAGGCTCGATGGACAGCGCCGCAAGTCGTTGGTTCACGATGTCCAAATGCACCACATGGGCAGCTTGATCAAACGCAGCTTGGGTGGCTGCTGCGTCGCCATAACGGGTTTCTGCGACTCGGTTGTCTGGGGCCTCGGTTAAGAGCGGAGCATCAGGTGCCAAGGCGTCGGCCAAACGTGTGGCGCTGGGCAGGGGATCAAAGTCAATTTGGATGGCTTCTGCGGCGTTTTTGGCTTGTTCTTCTGTATCGGCCACCACCGCTGCAATAGGTTCACCGACAAACCGGACCCGGTCGGTTGCCAAGATGTGTCGGGTGGTGCTGGACAAGGCACCGCCATCAGCCCTTTTGAAATTCATGGGTCGGGCCATGGTCTTGAGCCCTGCGGCCAATAAATCTTGCCCCGTTAAAACACTGTGGACACCGGGCATGGATTTGGCCGTTTGGGTGTCAAGACTTAGGATTGTGGCGTGGGGGTAGGGAGATCTTAGAAACACCAGATGCGTTTGCCCAGGCAAGCTCACATCGTTGGTGTATTTGCCAGCACCCAGCAACAACTGTTGGTCTTCGACGCGTTGAACAGCATTCCCACTGCCAAATCGGGTGGTGGTTTGAGCGTTTTCAGGGGTGGCAATGTTTTGATTCATGGGAGGTTAGGTCACTCTGAGGTCTCTTAATCTTGCAGTTTAGCCTTGATGCTGTTTTTTTGCATCAATGGGTTCAGTGCAAGCCAATAAAGTTGCCGCCTTTGAGACAGTTGATTAGGATGAGGTTCTTTGAAGTTGCAATGGAAGCGAGGCCCTGATGGATATTTTTTTCGTATTGTTGATCGGGGTGCTTTTTACATTGTTGGCTGGCTTGTTAATTTTCTATTTTCAAACGCAACAGCATTTCAAAGAAATTGCATTAAAACTGGCGGCCATGGAGCAACCCCAAAAGAGTGTTCAATCCATCGAGGCTGTGAAGCATGAGTTGGCCAAGCACCGCGACATCTTGTTTGTTCTGGAGGCAGACCTCACCAAAACCCAAAGAGACGTTTTGACTGAAGAGGAATTGAAGACATTTGATTTGGCCAGACGCCAAATCAAAGCCAGTATTGCAAAGCTCAAATCCAATGGGGCTTGGGTGGGTCTTCCGTACGACTATGAATGGGTCGAAATGTTGGATCGCTTGCCCAACGTTTGGAGCCTTTATCAAAAGATTGAACTGGAAAAGCAAGCGCAAGCCCTGGCCTTGCAGGACGAGCAAGCCACTTAAGTCGAGAAACCATAGACCATGCCATATTTCCTTGGATTGCCTGAACAAGATGGCTTGAAGCGTTTTTAGGGGGCCGGCAAAGTTAGAATCGAGGGGCCTTTGGCTATTCCTCCCACTGATTGACCTGAGTCAATTCTTGATGGGCCTGATCTGCGATCATTGAGCAACATGTTCAGCGTCTCCAATCTTTCTTGTTCTCGCGGTAGCAAGCGCCTGTTTTCAGGCGTTTCTTTTGCTATGCAGCCTGGTGAATGGCTTCATTTGGAAGGGGATAACGGCGTTGGCAAAACCAGTTTGCTCAGGCTAGCCTGTGGTTTAAGCGCGTTAGAAGATGGCGAAATTCAATGGCAAGGACAGCCAGTTTCAAAAAATATCGACGAATTTAGAGCTAATTTGGCGTATTTAGGGCATCAGTTGGCGCTAAAAGAAGATTTAAGCCCCTTGGAAAATCTGCAATTTGATGCGGCCATTGCGGGTCAGCCATTGTCCATGGGTGATACCAAAGCAGCGCTGTCAAAGCTAGGCTTGAAGGGGCGAGAGCATTTGCCGGTTCGAGTTTTGTCGCAGGGGCAAAAGCGCAGAACGGCTTTGGGGCGTTTGTTGTTAAGTTCAGCCAAGTTGTGGATCTTGGACGAGCCCTTTGTGGCTTTGGACGCCGCAGCTCAAAAGGTTCTAACAGAAGTTCTCAATGCGCATCTCAACAGGCAGGGCATGGTGCTTTTAACCAGTCACCAAGCCGTTTCGTTGGCGGGGCAAGGCCAATCGTACAGGTTGACGGCATGAGTGCTTTTTTTGCCATTGTCAAACGCGACCTCACTTTGGCCATGCGGCGCAAAAATGAAGTCATCACGGCTGTATTTTTCTTTGTGGTGGTGGCAGCTTTGTTTCCCTTGGGCATTGGCCCAGAAATGAACACGCTTCGTTTGGTGGCGCCTGGTATTTTGTGGGTGGGTGCGTTACTGGCCAGCATGCTGTCTTTGGGGCGCATGTTTGCAGCCGATTACGCCGACGGAACCTTGGAGCAAATGTCCCTATCCCCAAATAGCCTTTCAGTTCTTGTGGCTGCCAAAATTTTGGCGCATTGGTTACTCTCTGGATTGCCTTTAGTTTTGTTGGCGCCTATTTTGGGTTTGCAGTTTGATCTCTCTGCCGACGCACTGTGGGTTTTAACCTTGAGTCTGTTAATTGGAACGCCTGTTTTGTCTTTGATTGGTTCAATTGGTGCTGCACTGACCTTGGGTGTCCGAGGTGGTGATGTTTTGTTGTCCTTGCTGATCTTGCCACTGTATGTGCCAGCCCTGGTCTTTGGCGCTGGCGCAGTGCAAGCTGAAGTCAGTGGTTTAGGTGCTTCAGCACATTTGTCTATCTTGGCCGCCATGGCATTGGTTGCCGCCGTCTTCAGTCCATGGGCCAGTGCGGTATCACTTCGCGTTGCGCTGGAATCCTAAGAATCGTTTCATGATCCAGAAATTATTTCATTACGCGTCACCGCAAAACTTTTATCCACTGGCTGGCAAGCTTTGGCCTTTGTTTGCCTTGCTTGGTACAGGCCTTACGGTTTGGGGTTTGTGGTTGGGTATGTTTGTGGCGCCATCAGACTTTCAGCAAGGTCAGGGCTACCGCATTATTTTTGTGCATGTGCCTGTGTCTTGGATGTCGATGGTCATTTATTTGGCCATGGCGTTTTGGGCCATTTTGGGTTTCACGTTCAACACCCGCTTGTCAGGCATGATGTGTCGGGCCTTGGCGCCAACCGGTGCCATTTTTGCATTCCTGTCTTTGTGGACTGGCGCCTTGTGGGGCAAGCCCATGTGGGGCACTTGGTGGGTCTGGGATGCGCGCCTGACTTCAGAACTTATTTTGTTCTTTTTGTACTTGGGTTACATCGCGCTCACCAGCGCCATCGACGATCCTCGACGCGCCGACAAAGCAGGCGGCATATTGGCCATCGTGGGCGCACTCAATGTGCCCATCATTTATTTTTCTGTGAAGTGGTGGAATACTTTGCACCAGGGCGCATCGGTGTCAATCACCAAAGGCTCAAGCATGGCGCAAATCATGTTGGAAGCCATGTTGATCATGGGCGTTGCATGCTGGATGTACGCTGTTGCCATGGCGCTTTACAGAGTGCGTAGCATTATTTTGTTCCGAGAACGACATGCCCAGTGGGTGGCCAATTTGCCTGAAGTTCAGGCACTGCGGACAGGAGCTGCATCATGATTTGGAACAGTGCTGCAGAATTTTGGGCCATGGGCGGCTATGGTCTGTATGTGTGGGGCAGTTTTGGGGTCACCGCTTTGTGCTTGGTCGTTGAGGTGATGTGGGTCAAGCATGCTCGTCGCCAAGCCCTGGCACAAGTTGTTCAAGAATTGGAAGCATCTGAGACGCAAGGGAAGGACTGGCAAACA
>JBIKJX010000207.1:0-4160 GCA_044360785.1 Limnohabitans sp. | reverse complement strand
TCATTTTTGGCATCATGGGCGTCGTCAATTTAGCTCACGGTAGTTTCTACATGCTAGGTGCTTATTTGGCATGGTCTCTGGCTGCCCTGACGCAAAGCTTTACCTTGGCAATCATCTTGGGCACCATCTTGTCTGTGCTTTTTGGTCTGCTTCTTGAATGGCTTTTATTCAGACACTTTTACAAACGCGATCACTTGGACCAAGTGCTGCTCACCTTTGGTTTGATCTATGTCTTTGAAGAGACTCGCTCGATCCTTTGGGGCGATGATGTGCACGGCGTCACCATTCCTGATGCGCTAAGTGCTTCTATTCCACTGACAGAAACGTTGTCCTACCCTGTCTACCGTTTATTCATGTCGGGTATTTGTTTGTTATTGGCGCTTGGCCTTTACTTGCTCATTTCTAAAACGCGTTTGGGTATGAAAATTCGCGCCGGGGCTTTCAACCATGAAATGACAGAAGCCTTGGGGGTCAACATCAAACTCATTCATGCATTGGTGTTTGCGCTGGGTGTTGGCTTGGCCACCATTGCAGGCATGGTTGCAGCGCCAGTTTCTAGCGTTTATCCCAACATGGGCTCTCAAGTACTCATCATGTGTTTTGTGGTGGTTGTCATTGGCGGTATTGGCTCGGTTAAAGGGGCGCTGATTGCCGCACTGTTGGTTGGATTGGTAGACACCTTCGGCAAAGTTCTGTTGCCGCAAGTGGCCGGCATGTTGGTTTATGTCTTGATGGCATTGGTCTTACTTTACAAGCCTGAAGGCTTGTTCAAGAATTAAAGGGTGGCACATGAGCGATACACACGCGCCCTTAGAAACACTGCCGCGCAGTTTGAACATTTTGTTGGCTCTCGCCTTTGTTGCATTGGCTGCATTTCCATTTGTTGGCACTGATTACTACCTTCAGATGGTGACCCGCATGATGATTTTGGCCATCTTTGCCATGAGCCTTGATTTACTACAAGGCGTCACGGGCTTGGTGTCCTTGGGGCATGCCGCTTATTTTGGTGTAGCAGGCTATGCCTTGGCATTCTTTACACCTGCAGGCGAGCCTATTTCATTGTGGTGGTCTTTACCTGCTGCGGTCGGTGCGTCTGCCCTCCTCGCACTCATCATTGGTTTTTTAGTGGTTAGGACACACGGCATTTACTTCATCATGGTCACCATGGCCTTCTCACAGATGGTTTTTTATGCCTTCTTTGACAACAAGGCCTTGGGTGGATCCGATGGCGTTTACATCAATTTCAAGCCAGAAGCCTTGTTGTTTGATTTAGAAAATAAAACGACTTTCTATTTCTTCACGCTGGCCATGCTGTTGTTGGTCTATGTGTTTTTAAGGCGTCTTCTTTGGAGCCCTTTTGGCCGCGCTTTGTCGGGCATCAGAGTCAACGAACACCGCATGCGTGCTTTGGGTTTTGGCACCTTCAGTCACAAATTGGCCGCATTTACGTTGGCAGGTGCTTTGGCGGGCTTGGCAGGTTTTCTATGGGGTGCGCAATCAGGTTACGTCAATCCCGAATTGCTTGGTTTTCACATGAGTGCCCATGTGATCATGATGATCATCTTGGGCGGCATGGGCAATTTTGCAGGTGCCATTGTGGGCGCTTTTTCGTTCGAATATTTGCTACACCTCTTTAAAGATCTTCCACAAGTTGGGAGTTTTAATTTAGGCAAACATTGGCAACTGTGGATGGGCTTGTTCATTGTGGCCTTGGTGATTTTGGCACCAAGAGGTATTTTGGGTTTGTTTGCAACCCTCCTCAAGTCGAAGGAGTCTCGTCATGAGTGACACCCACGACTTGCTTTTAAGTGCGCACAAAGTTACCAAACGTTTTGGTGGACTCACGGCTGTCAATGAAGTTTCAGTTGATTTGAAGTTGGGCCAAATTCATGCGGTCATTGGCCCCAATGGTGCAGGTAAATCGACATTGGCCAATTTACTCACTGGCGACTTGCCCGCGACATCTGGCCATGTGAGCTTGAAAGGCGAAAATATTTCAGGCTGGACCCCAGAGAAAATTTCTCGAAATGGTCTTGGCAGAAGCTATCAAAAAACAAACATTTTCCGTAGCTTTACGGTTTGGGACAATGTCCGACTTTCTGCCCAATCAAGAACGCAGCCTTTGCCATTCAACCCACTTGCTTGGCTTGTGAATGCAGATCGCATGCAAGATGTCAATCAACGTGCAGAACGCGCCATCGAATTGGCAGGTCTACAAGACAGAAGGCATGCCATTGCGGGCGCTGCCAGCCATGGTGAACAACGCCAACTTGAAATTGCCATGACCTTGGCCACTGAGCCAAAAGTACTTTTGCTGGACGAACCCCTGGCGGGAATGGGTGTCTCAGAAGCAGAAAGCATGGTGCAGCTTCTTTTAAGACTGAAACCCTCACATGCCATGATGTTGGTTGAACATGACATCGATGCTATTTTTACTTTGGCCGACCAGCTCACCGTGATGGTTAACGGGACGGTCATTGCAAGTGGACTGCCTGCAGCTGTGCGCGCAGACGCTGGCGTTCAAGCGGCTTACTTGGGCGAGGATCATTGACATGGCAGAAACTCTGATTCAATTAAAGGGACTCAACAGTTTCTATGGTGCCAGTCACATTCTCAAAGACATCGATTTTGAAGTGAAGGCGGGAGAAACCATTGGCTTGATGGGTCGCAATGGCATGGGCAAAAGCACCTTGCTGAAGTCGATCATGGGCATTGTGACGCCTCGCTCTGGCGACGTATTCGTGAAAGGTCAAAGAACCAACGAGCGTTCAATCTATGAAGTTGCGCAACAAGGCATTGCTTATGTCCCTGAAGGACGAGGCATCTTTGGCAATCTCAGCGTGGTTGAAAATTTGCAGATGGCAGCCAGACCGGGCACCCAAGGTCAGCGAGATTGGACCTACGAGCGCGTGCTTGAAACTTTTCCTCGTTTAAAGGAACGTTTGGGACATGGCGGTCAACAATTGTCAGGTGGAGAGCAACAAATGCTCACCATTGGGCGCGCTTTGATGACCAACCCTGACGTTCTCATTTTGGACGAAGCAACTGAAGGTTTAGCACCCCTCATTGCCAGAGAAATTTGGCGAATTTGCAGTGTCATCAAAGAGAGTGGCATCAGCAGCATCATCGTCGACAAAAACTGGAAGCACGTCACCAAAATAACCGATCGGAATGTTATTTTGGTCAAGGGTGAAGTGGTTTTTCAAGGCAGCTCTGAAACACTTCAATCTCAACCAGAAATTTTGGCGCAACACCTGGGTGTTTAAGCCAAATTTGGTTTTGATTTGAACATTTGCATGAAAAAAGACAACACCCTTAAAGGCGTTCGAGTTTTGAGCTTGGCCCTCAATTTACCGGGTCCTGCCGCCTTATTGAGAGTTGCCCAAATGGGCGCACAATGCACCAAAGTCAATCCGCCCAACGGCGATCCTATGGCTCTCTACACGCAAGGTGGCTATGCAGACTTGCACAAGGGCGTTAAGGAAGTCAGCTGTGATTTAAAGAGTGCGGCTGGCCAGAAAGCAATCCACCAATGGTTAAGTAAAACCGATGTCTTGCTGACATCTTTTAGACCCTCTGCTTTGAACAAATTGGGTTTGAGTTGGAAAGCGTTAAGCAAGTTGTACCCGCATCTGAGTTGTGTCAGTGTGGTGGGTGCGCCGGGGCCCTTGGCAGAAATTGCGGGACATGACTTAACGTATCAGGCCGAAGTCAATTTAGTCCCCGGGCTAGAACTCCCCGCCAGTTTGTTTGCAGACATGGGCGGTGCCATGATGGCCAGTGAAGCTATCTTGAAAGCCACCATTGGGCAACGCGCTACAGGCAAAGGTCGCTTTTATGAGGTGGCCCTCAGTGATGCAGCCGCATGGCTTGCTTTACCAAGGGAATGGGGCATGACGTTGCCCAAAGGCCCTGTCGGTGGAGCGCATGCCGGGTACAAAATTTACGAATGTAGAAATGGTCGTGTGGCCGTGGCTGCACTTGAATCACACTTTGCAAAATCTCTGTGCGAAGCTGCTGGCCTCACATCTTCAGATGCCAGAACCATGTTCGACTCTAAAACGCACCTTGCCATCGCCACTTTCTTTGCTAGTAAAACACGGCAGCAATTAGACAAACTGGCCCATGACAAAGACATTCCCTTGCTAACCTTGTCAAAG
>JBIKJX010000204.1:0-4177 GCA_044360785.1 Limnohabitans sp. | reverse complement strand
GGGCCCCATGCGAACGCTTTGGCAGCAAATGTGCTTGCAATTCAAGGATGAGCGCCTGCGCCAATTGTTTGCACGCTATGCCACTTATTGCGGCTCATCTCCGTGGGAGGCACCTGCAACCTTGTTGCTGATTGCGCAAGTTGAGATGGCTGGTGTTTGGTCTGCCAAGGGCGGAATGACAGCCTTGTCGAGTGCGTTGATGCGTTTGTCGCAAGCGCGTGGTGCTGAATTCAAATTCAATGCACCTTGCCAACAAATTTTGCAATCGCACGGTCGTGTGACTGGCGTGATGTTGAATTCTGGCGAGGTCATTCCTGCAGATGCGCTTGTGTTCAATGGTGATGCATCTGCCTTGCGTGATGGTTTGCTATCACCCGAACTGCAAAAAGCTGTCCCTACCAAAGCACCGCCACGTTCTTTGTCTGCACTGACATGGTCGATGTATGCGAAAGCACAAGGCGTGGCGCTAGATCGGCATAACGTCTTTTTTCATGCCAATTATTCAAGTGAGTTTGAAGACATTTTCAAACATCAAAAATTGCCTCATCAACCGACTGTTTATGTGTGCGCACAAGATCAGCCAGGGCATGTTGCGCAAGACGAACCCCAGCGACTTCTTTGTTTGGTCAATGCACCCGCTGTGGGCGATCAGAACGTGTTGAATGAGGAGGCTTTAGCCCAATGTCAAACCGAGAGCTTCCAACACCTAGAACGCTTGGGCTTGAAACTGGAAATCACGCCCTTCAATTGTGTGCGAACCAGTCCGGCGGAATTTCACCAGCGCTTTCCAGCGTCGGGGGGCGCTCTGTATGGGCAGGCAACACACGGATGGACCAGCCTGTTCTCTCGTCCTGGATCGAAAACGCCCCTCACAGGCCTGTTTCTAGCCGGGGGCAGCGTGCACCCGGGGCCTGGCGTACCCATGGCAGCGATGTCAGGACGTTTGGCGGCCGAGGCCCTCATGGCGAGCCACGCTTCGACCAAGCTGTTCCCCCTAACGGCTACCTCTGGTGGTACATCGACGCTATGAGTGACGATGGACAACACGGCATGACACTCATTGCATTTGTGGGCAGTGTGTTCTCGCCCTATTACACATGGGCCAGGCGCAATGGCCAGGCCGATCCTGAAAATCATTGCGCATTGAATGTGGCCATTTACAGCAAGGGTGCTGGCCGTTGGGCCATGACTGAGCGCGGCAGAAACAGTTGCAGCCGTGACAAAAATGAGTTTGTCATTGGCCCTAGCGCTGTCTCGTGGGATGGCGACTCACTTCGAATTCGGATTGATGAAATCTCAACCCCTTGGTTGCAAAGTATCAAGGGAGAAATTCGCGTTTGGCCGGATCAGTTGTTTAATTTCTCTGTGCCCATTGACCAACAAGGGTTGCATCGTTGGGGGCCTTTGGCGCCTTCTGCCAGAGTTGAAGTTAATTTGGATGCGCCCAATTTGCATTGGAAAGGCCAGGCCTATTTGGATTCCAATGAAGGCGACGAGCCCATCACGGAAGCTTTTCACACGTGGAATTGGTCACGTGCCAAGATGCAAGACAGCAGCAGCTTGGTGTTCTACGACATGAATTGGCCTGGGCAAGAAGACAAGTTGTTGTCACTGCGCTTTACGCCGCAAGGCCAGGTTGAGGCCATGCCTGCAGCCCCCATTCAATCGCTGCACAAAACAGGCTGGCAAATTGCCAGACGCATGCGCAGCGACGAACCCGTTAAGTTGCATGAACAACTTGAAGACACACCTTTTTATCAGCGCGCTTTGTTGAAGTTCTCGTATGCCGGCGAAAAGCTGCTGGCGTTTCATGAGACTTTGTCAGTGCCTCGTTTGTTGTCGCCTGTGGTGCAGGCGATGCTCCCATTTCGAATGCCCAGGAAAGCTTGAATGTTGATCAAGCTTTTAAGTCATTCAATCATGCAGTTGACGCTGCGTGATGTTCCGAATTTGTGGTCATCCGACCATGAATACCCTCGTGCGGGTTGTGCACGTCTTCCTCCTAGGAGAACGCAATGTCTAATTCAGACAAAGTAGGGCCCAGCGGTTTGACCGAGGCCGAGTCGGAAGAGATTCACCGTAATCTCATCCAAGGCACACAGATTTTCGGCATGATTGCCGCATTCGCCCATCTGTTGGCCTACATCTATTCACCCTGGCTTAAGTAAGGAGACACCATGATTTACGCAAAAATGTGGACCGTGGTCAAACCTTCAGTTGGTATTCCAGTGTTCATCGCTGCTGTGGCAATTGCCTCATTCAGCGTGCACTTGGCGCTGACGCTGAACACCACTTGGGTGAAAGGCTTTTTGAATGGCAGTGCAGGTAAGGTCGTTGCGGCGGCTCCTGCAGCAGAACCTGCTGTCAAAAAGTAACGGGGTGAAACCCGACGAAAGACCAAGCGCTTTACCGCGCTTGGTACTTTCTTTTGATTTTTTAAAATGAATCGAACTCGTTCTAACAAGGTATTTTCTTGGGCCAGCCAGCTGGGTCCACGTTTTTTACCGTTCGCCGACGCAGCCAGTGAAGATCTTCCACTGTCGCGTTTGTTGCGACTTTCTTTGTTTCAAATTTCAGTCGGCATGGCCATGGTCATGCTGGTGGGGACCCTCAATCGAGTCATGATTGTTGAGCTGGGTGTTCCCACAAGTTTGGTGTCATTCATGGTGGCTTTGCCCTTGTTGATTGCACCTTTTAGAGCCCTGATTGGATTTCAATCGGATCACCACCGTTCCCATTTAGGTTGGCGCAGAGTTCCCTACATCTGGATGGGCACCCTGATGCAGTTTGGTGGTTTTTCAATCATGCCATTTGCATTGCTGGTTTTGTCTGGCGCCGGTCAGTCTGCACAAGCGCCTCAATGGGTGGGTCAATTTGGCGCGGCTGTGGCCTTCATTCTGGTGGGCATTGGCATGCACACCACGCAAACTGCAGGCTTGGCTTTGGCAACCGATTTAGCACCTCAAGATAAACAGGCCAAAGTGGTAGGCTTGATGTATGTGATGCAACTCTTAGGCATGATGGGCAGCGCTCTTTTGTTGGGCGATTTGTTGACCGATTACAGCCCAGGCACCCTCATTCGGGTGGTGCAAGCTGTGGCTGTGACCACTTTGGTTTTGAATGTCATTGCGGTTTGGAAACAAGAAGCTCGCAGCCGACAACGCCAACCAGGCTCTCCTCTTGAAGAGTCTTTTCAAAATTCGTGGAAAGTATTTTGTGAAGGGCCACACACCCTTCGCAGACTCACCGTGGTTGGCTTGGGTTCGATGGCCTTCACCATGGAAGACGTTCTGTTGGAGCCCTACGGCGGCGAAATTTTGAAGCTCAGCGTTTCCTCGACCACCATGCTGACTTTCACTTTGGCCTTGGGCGGTTTGATGGGGTTTGCCTGGGCATCGCGTGTCATCACCCGGGGAGCAGACCCCTACCAGATGGCCAGTTGGGGTGCTTTGACCGGCTTGCCTGCATTTATGTGTGTCATTTTGGCCGCCCCTCTGATGTCAGTACCCCTCTTCGTACTAGGCATTTTCTTGATTGGCTTGGGCGGCGGACTGTTTGCCCATGGCACCCTCACCGCCAGTATGAACCTAGCGCCACCCGACCAAACCGGCTTGGCCATAGGGGCCTGGGGGGCTGTACAAGCCACCGCAGCAGGCATTGGCGTGGCTTTGGGTGGCCTACTGCGCGATGGCGTGGCACAATTGTCGGATTCTGTGACGGGTTACACAACCGTCTATGGCATCGAAGTCCTGATGCTGATACTCACCTTGGTCGCCATGCGGCCCTTACTTCGAAATTCACATTAAATAGCCATTGGTAAAGGAAGATACGATGCAAACGACTCACATTCTCATCATTTTGTACGTGGTGTTCTGCCTGTTCTTTTTGGCAAACTGGTTCAATCGTCCACGCAAATAAGGCGCGCCCTTCATCTTGGCTATTTGACAATAGCCGCGCCATCAAGTTAATTGTTTTCCAATCAACCTGATGCGCATGCTTTCCTCACTCTCAATGTGAGGCTGACTTGCTGGCCAGCATGGCCATGAATTTCTCAATGGCTTTCATGGTCACTTTGTGCATGCCCACGCATGCCACCAAGGCTGCGCCAAAGACGTAAAAATAAGCTGTGTCACTGTGCTGAATCAAACCAGCCAATGACAGCGTTGCCCAAAAAGTC
>JBIKJX010000205.1:0-4177 GCA_044360785.1 Limnohabitans sp. | reverse complement strand
CAGGTGTTTTTGCCTACATTGCACTCATGACCGCCATGCGGACAGGTTCAATTGGGGCCGTCACGCCCTATCGATATTCACGCCTGCTGTTTGGAATTTCAATTGGCGTTCTTGTATTCGGTGAGCGATTGGATGCACCCATGCTCTTGGGTTGCGCCGTGGTCATTGGCGCAGGGCTCTTTATCGGTTGGCAGAACCAACGTCGTCAACCCGTTCAATGATGACGGGATCGTTTTCAGGTCGAATGACCCGCGTACCGTGCTTGCTCAAAATTTCGACATAAACCGAGGTGGCGCCTTCTTTGGCCAGGGCATCGACGCCTTCAACCACGGCACTCACTTTGACCACTTCAGCGGTCTCTGCAGTTAAACCCACTTTGCAATCAAAGTCCCAAAAGTCAACTTCTTTGGGCAAGACACGATTGCGTTCGCGTTTGAAGTATTTGCGAATTTCGTGCTTGACGGCTTCCAAAACGCGATCGGTGTTTTTGCCTTCAATGTGCAGGGCGAAGTTTTTTTTCATTCTTTGATCCTAGTAGCGCAAGCGTCCACTGAGACGTTCATGCATCCGCCCATTATCCCCTACGCTTTATTTCCGCCTAGAATTCATCGACCGAAAGATGTTTAAATGCGCAATCCATTCAACTTGCCCAGTGCACCCATTCTGCAAATAGCAGGGGGAATTGCCACCATCACCCTGAACCGACCAGCCCAGCGCAATCGCCTGGAAAATGAGGACTTGCAAACGCTGTTGGCGCAATTTGCCCAAGTCAATGACGATGCCAGTGTGCGCGTCCTCAGCTTGACCGCCAATACGCAAGGTCAACCCAAACCCGTGTTTTGTGCCGGCTACGACATTGGCGGTTTTGATGCGCAAGGCAATGGTGCCAATGCGTTTGAAGAAGTGCCAGAGGCTTTGGCGGTACTTCGTCCCATCACCATTTGCGCACTCAATGGCAGCGTTTATGGCGGTGCCACAGACATCGTTTTGGCTTGTGATCTTCGCATAGGACTCGAGGGCATTGAGTGGCGCATGCCTGCGACGGCCATCGGTCTGCATTACTACCCCAGCGGTTTGCAACGGTATATTCAACGGATGGGCATTGCTGCCAGCAAGCGTGCATTTTTAACAGCCCGTCCCTTCACTTGGGATCAACTGGACAAGCTGGGCTTGTTTGAAGCGTTTGTGAAAGCAGAAAATTTTGATCAAACACTGGAAGAGCTATCGCAAGATGTTTTGGCTTTGGCACCCATGGCCGCTGAAGCAACCAAGAAGTCACTGAACGAAATTGAAAACGGTCAGGTGAACGAAGCATTGCTTCGGAGTCGAGTGACCATGACCAGCCAAAGTGAAGATTTCTTAGAAGGTCGTCAAGCCTTTGCCGAACGCAGAAAGCCCGTCTTCAAAGGGCGCTAACTGGGGGTGCTGGTGGTGACTCACCAGCACCTGCTTTATTTCAAATTAAAGCGCTTGCCCAAGTGTTGGAATCGTCTCTGCCAAGCTTCTCTCGACAACTCAATGCTGTCGTAAAAGCTGGGAATCATGAGCAGTGTCAAGATGGTGGAAGTAATGGTGCCACCAATGATGGCCACAGCCATGGGACGGTAAAACTCACCGCCTTCACCGACGCCAATGGCCACTGGCAACATGCCTGCAATCAGCGCAAAGGTGGTCATGATGATGGGGCGCAAACGCTTGCGGCCCGCTGTCATGAGCGCTTCCTCACGGTCGACGCCCTCGGCCTCCAGTGTTCGCGCAGCATCTAACAACAAAATGGCATTTTTGGCCACCAAACCCATGAGCATGATGACGCCAATCAAGCTCATGAGGTTCAAGGTACCACCCGTTAGGAGAAGTGCCAACACCACCCCAATGAGTGACAAAGGCAATGAGAACATCACGGCCAAGGGGGCAGTGAAGGAGTTGAATTGCATGACCAAAATAAAGTACATCAAGCCGATGCCAGAGATCAGCGCAATGCCCATTTCGGCAAATACCTCTTGTTGGTCTCTTGAAGCACCGTCTAATTCGATGCCGTAGCCTTCGGGGAAGTTGATTGTCTTGGCCAATTTCAAAGCGTCTGCTGTCACTTCACCTGAGGAACGGCCCTGAACGTTGGCTGAAACAGCGATGGTTCGCTTGCCATCGGAATGCTCAATTTTGGAGGGTGCCTTGCCCATTGAGATTTGGGCAATTTGAGACAAAGGAATGACCGTGTTCATGCCCGCGACAGTAATGGGCAAGCGCTCTAAATTGGCAGCACTGAGTCTGTCTTCAGGTGCCAAGCGAACAGCAACATCGCGCGATTCGCCAGTGGGATCGACCCAATCGCCTACTTCAATGCCAGCAAATGCAACTCGCAGTGCATTGGCAGTGTCTGTGACGGAAATACCCAAGGAGTTGGCCAGACCTCGGTCGAGTTCAATCTGCAATTCATTTTGTGGATCTTGCAATGACAGTCCAACATCAACAGCGCCTGGTACTTGGCGAAGCTGCGTCATGAAATCGTTGGTAATGGCCAATAGTTTGCGTGAGTCTGTGCCGCTGAATCGAATTTGCACAGGCTTCGATGCACCATTGGAAAGATCATCCAAGACCGTGAACTCTGCACCCACGAGTTGAGAAATTTTCTTTCTCAATTCAACGCCAATCTCTTCCGCTGATCGATTTCGCTTTGAGCTTTTTCCAATGTCAACATAAATTCGACCACCGCTTGGATTGACATAGCTGTTGGTTGCTTTTGTTTCTGGCAGGGTGCGCGCCAAGGCGGCAGCTGCCTCGAGTTTGATGCGCGAATACTCTAGATTGCTACTTGCGGGTGAGCGAACATCAATGGCCAGTGTATTGGCATCTGATTTCGGAAAAAAGCTAGAGCCACCCAATTTAACTTGTAAAAAGATGGCACCTGCAAAACTCAAGACAGCAAACACAAGCATCCAGCGGCGATGGTGTAGCGCCCATGCAATGACGTTGCCGTACCTGTCGGCCTGACGGTCAAACCATTCGTTGAACTGTTGCAGCTTGAGACTGATACCGCGCTTCGGTTTGAGGTGCTCACCCACGGGGTCACCCCAGTAAGCAGAAAGCATGGGGTCTAAGGTGAAGGAAATTAACAAGCTCACCATGACAGATGCCACGACGGTTAAACCAAAGGGTCTAAACCATTCGCCTGAAACACCCGGCATGAATGCAACAGGAATGAACACCGCCACGATGGAGAAAGTGGTGCCGGCCACCGCCATGCCAATTTCGGATGTGCCATTGAGGGCCGCGGTGCGGCGGTCAAATCCGCGTTCCATGTGCCGGACGATGTTTTCTCGAACCACAATGGCGTCATCAATGAGAACGCCAATGGCCAAAGACAGACCCAATAAGCTCATGAAGTTAAGCGTAAAGCCGCACAGCCAGACGGCAATGAAAGAGGTGATGACCGAAGTCGGAAGCGACAGTGCCGTAATGAGCGTCGATCGCCAAGAATTCAAAAAGACATACACCACGAAAACGGTGAGGCCTGCGCCAAAGACCAGCGCGTCAATTACATTGCGCAAACTCTCTTGCGCTTCAACGCCGCCATCTTGTGTGATTTCAAGAACAGTGCCTTTGGGCAATGTTTGATTGATTTCCTTGACCAGTTTTCTGACTTCATTGGCCACTGACACAGTGGAGGCATTGCGTGATCGCGTGACCGAAAGACCCACATTGGGTTTGCCACTTCTGAAGCTCAGCGAGTTTTGGTCCGCAAAGCCGTCTTGAATGGTGGCCACTTGACCCAATCGAATTAACTCGTTGCCATTTCTTTTGACAACAATTTTTTCAAAGTCAGCAGGGTTTTCGATGCGACCTAACAAGCGGATGCTTTGATCTTCTAGCTGCCCTCTGACTTTTCCAACGGGTGCAGTTGCATTTTGTGTGCGAAGTGCATTGACAACTTCTGTGACAGAAAGATTGACTTCGCGTAATTTTTGGGCATGCAATAAAACACTCAGTTCTCTGCGCAATGCGCCATTGACATTGACTTGTGCAGCGCCTGGAATGCCGCGAAACTTATCCGCAATTTGATCCTCGGCCAATCGTGAAATTTCGGCATGACTTTGGCTAGAACTGGAAAGCGCCATCTGCATGATGGGCTGCGCCGAGGGGTCGATGTGCAGAATGACCGGTTCACGAATTTCAGTGG